>NZ_CP136925.1:0-300000 GCF_037126245.1 Mangrovimonas cancribranchiae | reverse complement strand
TGGATGCTATCAGAAAAAATACTAAGTCCACCCATACTTTGGTTTTCTACAGTACCTTTAAATTTTAGGCTACCTATACCGTAAAACGAATAAGGTGAAGCAGCATCTTCTTGAGCGTAGCTAGTAAATGCAATTAATGCAAGAAAAACTATTAAAAGCTTTTTAATCATTCAATTAAATTAAATCGTAAAATATAGTTCAAACCCTGTAAAAGGAAATTCGAGTTGGCAAATATGCTACTTTTTAATTGTTTAGACAAAAAATTAGCGTCTCCTCCTGTTAAAATAACTGTTAAATCTGAATATTTATTTTGGTATTCTTTAACAAAACCATCAATTTCATTCAAAACTCCATACACAATACCTGATTGTATTGAGTTTTCTGTAGAGTTCCCAACAAAATGTTGTGGTATTTTAGTTTCAAGTAATGGCAATCCTGCAGTAAAAGTATTTATAGCTTTATAACGCATTCGAACCCCTGGAGAAATAGCGCCGCCAAGATATTCGGCATTATTAGTTACAAAATCGTACGTGATACAACTTCCCGCGTCTATTATAAGCACATGCTTGTTGGGATATTCCTCAACAGCTGCACTAATTAACCCTATACGATCTACGCCTAACGTTTTTGGTGTTTTATATTGATTCTTGAAGGGTAATTTTGTTTCATTATTTAAAATAATAATATTAATTTTATTCTTCAACCAATTAACAACATTTAGAGGTAATTTTCCAACTGAAGCAATAATACCTTGTGAAATTTGAGGATACTCTTGAAATATTTCATTTATTATTTCTTCAAGGTTTGCAACTTTGCCTCTTGAACTAAAAAGTAGCGTACCTTCCTTAAAAACAGCTATTTTAACTGCTGTATTTCCTATATCAATAATTAAATTCATGTGTAATTTATAAAGGGATAAAGGTACAAAAGGAATTTTTTATTTAGTTTCTTTTGTGATTATTAAAAATGCCGTTATATTTGCATCCGCAATTAAGCAACTGGTGCCTTAGCTCAGTTGGTAGAGCAAAGGACTGAAAATCCTTGTGTCCCTGGTTCGATTCCTGGAGGCACCACCACCTTAAAGCCTTAAACATTTGATAACAAATGATTTAGGGCTTTTTTGGTTTTAAAAACTACAACATTAAGGACACCCCCATACATAAAAAGTGTTTTTAACCTATATTCGTAATATCATTTTAATGTATAATTATGATTGAATTTATAAACGAAACCACCGATTACCTTAAAAACAAAGGATTTGACAGTCCTGAAATAGGTATAATTCTTGGCACAGGCTTAAATCAAATTGTAAATGATATAGACGTAATACAAGAAGTTAGCTACAATCATATTCCTAATTTCCCTACAGCTTCTGTAGAATTTCATAAAGGAAAATTAATCTATGGAAGTTTAGAAGGCAAAAAGGTTGTTGTTATGCAAGGTCGATTCCATTTTTACGAAGGGTATTCACTACAAGACGTTACTTACCCGGTTAGAATTATGGAAAAACTAGGCATCCACACCTTACTTATTTCTAACGCTAGCGGTGCTATAAACTTAAACTTTAAAAAAGGGGAATTGATGCTTATAGACGACCATATAAATCTACAAGGCAATTCTCCTCTAGCCTTTAAAGGTGTTTCGCTTTTAGGCGAACGCTTTGTTGATATGAGTGAACCCTACAACACAAACATCAAAAACAAACTAAAAACCATTGCTAGTGACAAAAACATAACCCTTCATTCGGGTATTTATACTAGCGTTGTTGGCCCACAGCTAGAAACCAAAACCGAATACCGCATGCTTAAAATTTTAGGTTCTGATGCTGTTGGCATGAGCACTGTTCCCGAGGTTATTGTTGCCAATCACTTAAACCTAAAGGTGGCTGCTATTTCGGTATTAACCGATGAATGCAATCCAGAGAATCTAGAGCCAGTAAATATTGAAGACATTATCGCTATGGCAAAAAAAGCAGAACCTAACCTAATAACGCTTTTTAAAGCGCTTATAAAAACACTTTAAATTTTTGTCTTTTGAAAATAAACTTCCCGAAAATTTTCCGTCGTTTACTAAGGGTTGTTGTGGTTTTAGCAATTCTTCATGTATTAATTTTAGTGTTTTTATATTTTAAACAAGAACGCTTTTTTTTCAATCCCAAAACTCTAGACAAAACCTATGTTTTTAACTTTGAAGAACCTTTTGAAGAATTAAATATTGAAGTTGATGACAATGTGTTTTTAAACGCTTTACTTTTTAAAGCTGAAGCATCAAAAGGTGTTATTGTGTATTATCATGGAAACGCTGGAGCTATCCATGATTGGGGAAAACGTGCTCCTCTATATTTGGAAAACAATTACGATATTTTATTTGTTGATTATAGAGGTTATGGTAAAAGTGATGGAAAATACAGCAACAGCAAGCAATTATTAAATGATGCTCAAAAGGTGTATGATTTTGCAAAAACCAGATATAGCGAAGAAAACATTATTACTCTAGGGTTTTCTTTAGGCAGCGGATTAGCAACCTATGTAGCTTCCAAAAACAACCCAAAAATGTTAATTATAAATGCGCCTTATTATTCTTGGAAGACATTAATTTCCGAACAAATTGCGCCACCTATTCCAGAATTTATAGTTAAATACGACATTCCTACCTACAAATTTATAAAAGAGGTGAAATGCCCTATAAAAATTTTCCACGGTAGTCGCGATTTCCTCGTTCATATTGATGAAAACTCTAAAAAACTACAAGCCATTGCTCCAGAAAACATCGATTTAACAATTATAACCGATGCCGGGCATAATGGCATTCATATTACCAAGCAATATTATGACGCCTTAAAAGCACTCCTTTAAAAGAAAATTTTTACCACAAACATATCCACTACTTCAACTAGAATTAGGATAATGATAATCCATTCTAGTTTGCTGCTTTCCTTATGATCCATAATATCTTTAAACAGCTCGAGGTTTTCCTTAATAATCTCGATGCGATCGTGAATTAAATGATAACGATCTGTAAGATCGAAAGACTGTTTTAAATCGGTATTTAATCTATTCAATTGTTCACTTTCCCATGTAATCTCTGGCGCATCGAAAATATATAGGTTTTCTGAAATCTTATTTTTAATGTTAAGCGTTTTACCAATAAAGCGCTTTAGCTTATTTCCAGAGATATCCAATTTACCCTTGCGCTCTAGATAGAGCGTGTGCTTGTTGGTTTCTTCCAATAATTCTTCAGTAATTTCTGAATAGCGGTTTAGTGCCACGGATTGCGAAGCATTCAATACAACCAACCGTATCATTTCGGTATCTAAATATGGTAAAATGACTTTTTCAAACGCTACTTTAAGGATGTTCTGCTGCACATCAACATGGATGGTTTCTGATATTCTTTCCTGAAAAAAATTTCTAGAAAATGGTTTTAGCTGTTTTAAAACTTCTCCTATATCATCTGTTGAGAGATTAAAAAAACCAACCATTCCATATTGAAAAATATAGATAAATTGATCTTTTGAAAATTTATAAAACAATTCGTCACTATCCGAAAACAGCAGTTCCCAATCCAACTGTTCTTTTACGCTTTTTGTATGGATAGTGCTGGCTACTTGGTAGGCAACAACCTGGTACATTATTCTTTAAAAATGGCCGATGGCTCTTTAAAACATTTAAATTCTACGGTATAATCATTAGGATCCTTTATAAAAAACGATTGGTGTTCACCTGTTTTTCCTGCTAGAAAATCTATGCTATTAGTAACAGACACATCGTTACTCTTTAGTGATGAATAAAGTTTGTTCCAATCATCTTTATTTAAGATAACACCAAAATGAAATGATGGCAGTACTTCATCACCTAAGGAATAACTCCTATAATCAAAATTAAAACGACCTGTTTTTGTAAATGTAATTTGATGGCCGTACAAATTAACATCTACCCAGTTTTGTGCAGAACGCCAACCGATGCTTTTAAAACGTTGGTGTAAAATGTTGTGGTATCCTTAATACTAACACAGGGCAATGCGAGGTGGAATGGTGTTTTTTATAAATTTAATGTATTTTTCAATACAAAAACACTTGGTTACATAAAAAAATAGATGGCTTTAAAACCATCTATTTTTAAAGCATAGTATCCTGTTTTCAGAAGGTTACATCTGAATTAGTTGTTATTTAAATCTGGTAATTAATCGTCGTCGTTATCCGCTTCTTCTACCTCTGGTGGCTGTACTGCTTCTGGATCATCATCTTCAAAATCATCATAGTCTTCTTCATCATAATTTTCCATAGTTACGGCTAACTTGGTACTTACTTTCACCAAATACTTGGTATCTTCTGTGGTTACTTCAACAGCTTCTACCAATTCACTTTTGGCATTTTTAAACTTGATTATTTGGTCGTCATCATATCCATCAGGATATTTTTCAACCAATAAAGCCAAAATCTCTGGTGTTAGTTTTTTAAAGTCAACAATGACGCGTTTTAAATTGTCCTTCATAATTACATATCTAATAAATAGGCGAATATTAATGGCGCTACTATGGTAGCATCACTTTCTATAATAAATTTAGGTGTATCAATATCTAGTTTTCCCCAAGTGATTTTTTCGTTTGGCACCGCTCCCGAATACGATCCATAACTTGTGGTAGAATCACTAATCTGACAGAAATAGCTCCAAAATGGCGTATCGGTTCGTTCCATATCTTGGTATAACATAGGCACAACACAGATAGGAAAATCTCCAGCAATGCCTCCTCCAATTTGGAAAAACCCAATACCATTTTTAGAGTTATCGGTATACCAATCAGCTAAAAAGGTCATGTACTCAATTCCAGATTTCATGGCACTGGCTTTTAACTCGCCTTTTAACACGTAACTTGCAAAAATATTCCCCATGGTACTATCTTCCCAACCGGGAACCACAATTGGTAAATTCTTTTCGGCAGCGGCATACATCCACGAGTCTTTTAAATCTATTTCGTAATAGTCTTCCAGCACGCCGCTTAACAGCATTTTGTACATAAACTCGTGCGGAAAATAGCGTTCTCCTGCATCTTCGGCATCTTTCCATATTTTAAAAATGTGCTCTTGCAAACGTCTAAAGGCTTCTTCCTCTGGAATGCACGTATCGGTTACACGATTTAAGCCACGTTCAAGTAAATTCCATTCTTGTTTTGGGGTTAAATCGCGATAGTTGGGTACACGCTCGTAATGTGAGTGGGCTACCAAATTCATAATATCTTCTTCCAAATTAGCTCCAGTACAAGAAATAATATGCACTTTGTCTTGACGAATCATTTCTGCAAAGATTTTACCCAACTCGGCAGTACTCATCGCACCAGCCAACGATACTAACATTTTAGAGCCAATATTTAATTGATCTTCGTAAGCTTTAGCAGCATCTACCAATGCCGCAGCATTGAAGTGCAAATAGTATTTCTCAATGAATTTTGATATTTCTCCTTTAGTATTCATCGTCATTAAATTTAGAAAATTTATTTATTCCGTTATCATTGTTATCAAAATTACTTTCATAAGAATCTTCAGCACCTTCTCCCATAAATTTGTACGATAACATTTTGTAATATAATTTGGCTGCTAAAAAATCTGAAGATTTTTCGTTTTCATTAGGGCAAAGTTCTACAATATCGAATCCGACCACGTTTTTTTCCTCAAAGACCATTTTTAAAAACTCAAGGGTTTCATACCAAAACAAACCACCAGGTTCTGGTGTTCCCGTGCTTGGTAAAATTGATGGATCGAATGCATCCAAATCGAAAGTAATAAACACATTATCTGTCATTTGGTCTAATGCCGAATCCATCCAAGCATCGTCTTGTGCCAGTTCGTGAGCAAAATAGGTTTTGTCGTGGTCCATAACGGTTTTTTCCATTATGTCCATTGAGCGAATTCCCACCTGAATTAAATTTGTAGTCTGGCTTGCTTCGTAAACGGCACAAGCGTGATTGCAAGCAGAGCCTTCGTATTCTTTTCGTAAATCGGCATGCGCATCGATATGCAACACTGTTAAATTATCAAAACATTCATTAAACGCGCGAATAGTACCAATGGAAATGGAATGTTCGCCTCCAAAAATGGTTACAAATTTATTACGCTTAATATAGTTTTTAGTGGCTTTATGCACCGCATTTACCATAGTTTCCGGCGAACTATTTTCGGTTACGGCATTGGCCAAAAAAACCCCTTGTTTATAAACTTCCGTTTGTGTTTCAATATCATACAACTCCATGTTTTCTGAAGCGTGCAAAAAGGCTTCTGGACCTTTATCGGCACCTTTTTGCCAAGTACTCGTACCATCATAAGGTACTGGAATTAATACAATTTTAGAACTGTCTAATTTTGCATATTTTTCAGGGATTCCTGCGTAAGTTTTAGTTTGCATCGTAACCTAGAATTTTAAGTAAGTCTTCACTTTTTTGTTGTTCACTAAATAGTGTTGTTGTTAAATTGCCATTGGCATCTTTATCTATTAAAATATGTTTTGGCGATGGAATTAAGCAATGTTGTAAGCCGCCAAAACCGCCAATGGTTTCTTGGTAAGCTCCAATATTGAAAAAGCCAATATAAAGCGGTTTGTCTTTGTTGTATTTGGGTAGATAAATAGCATTCATATGCTGCTCGCTGTTGTAGTAATCGTCGCTATCACAGGTTAATCCTCCCAACAATACACGCTCATAACCATCGTTCCAACGGTTAATAGGCAACATTATAAAGCGTTTGTTTATGGCCCAAGTATCTGGTAAGGTTGTAATGAATGATGAGTTTATCATATTCCATTTTTCACGATCGTTTTGTTGTTTTTGATACAACACTTCGTAAATAGCGCCACCACTTTCCCCAACGGTAAAGCTTCCAAACTCGGTAAAAATGTTTGGCACGTCAACTTCGGCTTCATCACAAGCTATTTTTATTTGATTAATGATTTCATCAACCATATACTCGTAATCAAAATCGAATGCCAATGAATTTTTAATAGGAAATCCGCCACCAATATTCAAGCTATCCAAAGTTGGGCAAATTTTCTTTAAGCTTATGTACACTTTTAAGCACTTAAGTAATTCGTTCCAATAGTAAGCATTATCACGAATACCTGTGTTGATGAAAAAGTGAAGCATTTTTAATTCTACTTTATCATTATTCTGTATTTGATTTTTGTAAAATGGTACAATATTTCTATATCCAACACCTAGTCGTGAGGTGTAAAACTCAAACTTTGGTTCTTCTTCTGAAGCTATTCTGATCCCGACCTTAAATTTGCCTTTGATTTCTTCTGAAAGCAAATCGATTTCTTCGTAATTATCGATAATGGGGATACAATTGTTATGTCCTTCATTGATCAATCGTGCAATATTGGTTATATATTGTGCACGTTTGAAACCATTGCAAATCACATACGTATCATCGGTAATTTTACTTTGCTGTTTTAGGTTTTCCACTATGTCAATATCAAAAGCCGAAGACGTTTCTATATGAATATCATTCTTTAGTGCTTCGTTTAACACGTGCTTAAAGTGTGAACTCTTCGTACAATAACAATAGTTGTACGTTGCTGGGTAATTATGCTTTTTTATGGCAGCTACAAACCAGCCTTTTGCGCGATTGATGTTATTGGCTATTTGTGGTAAATAAGTGAATTTTAACGGCGCTCCATATTCTTCGACCAATGCTTTTAGATCGATATTGTGAAATTTTAAAAACTGCCCATCGAGTGCAAACTCGTCTTGAGGGAAATAAAAGGTTTGATTGATTAAATCAATATATTTAGTATTCATTGTTTTTTTATTAAAGGTTAAAGATGAAAAATGCGTGTTAACGCAACATTACGTCAATAAAAAACAATGATTATCAAACCAACAGTTGGCGTTGGGTTGTAGGAATAAAGCCAAACAAATGTTGGCTTGAGTAGTGCTCTACGGAAGTTAGCTTTAAATTTCGGTTTCCCTTCTTAAGGGTTGCTTTTGGGTATGACTTCCTAATTCCCAAAAGCCCAAACGTATAAACAGTGTTCACTTTGTTCAGCTAAAAAACTGATGCAAATGAAATACAAAAATTTGAATTACAATACTTTTTTTAAAAAAAATTAAACCACCCAACTACAACATCTTCAACGCATTAACCTCTTGTTTGGTTAAATGCTTCCAATAGCCTCTTGGCAAATCTTTCTTGGTAAGATGCGCAATCGCCACGCAGTCTACTTTTATGATGTTATAGCCTAAATGATCAAAAATATTACGGATTATAGAATTTCCGGTGTTCTTTATTTTTAGCCCAATTAGGTTTTTACTTTGACCTTCAATGTAGCTAATTTCCTCAACAACAACCTCTTTACCATCAATCTTCAGACCTTCTTCTACCTGCTTGAGGTCTTCAAATTTAAGATTTTTATCTAATTCTATTTGAAACAAGCGCGGTACGCCATTTTTAGAGTTAGTAAACTTTTTTACAACGGTATCGTCATTGGTAAACAATAACAAACCAGTTGAATTTCGTCCTAAACGGCCAATAGGTTTTATTCTAGCATTGGTGGCATTAGCCACTAAATCCATTACAGTTCTATCCTTGGCATTGCTTGTTGTTGTGGCAAACCCTTTTGGTTTGTTTAATAAAACGTATGTTTTTGGTTCTGGATTAATGCGGCGTCCATCAAAACGAACATCGTCTTCCAGTTGTACCTTGTAACCCATTTCGGTAACCACTTTTCCGTTTACGGTTACCAAACCTATAGCAATATGCTCATCAGCTTCACGACGTGAGCATATTCCAGAATTAGCAATGTATTTGTTTAAGCGTATGTCCCCTGAAGACGACTTGCTTTTACTCGGTGTGTTTTTCTTTTTCACTGGAGCATTTCCTCTTGCAAAGCTTTTCCCTCCAGAATTGTTTCCGCCTCTGCTAGACCTATTTCCGCTATTCTGTCTTTGCCCTCTTCCCGATGGTCTATTCTTTCCTCCTGTTCCTTGCTTTCTGCTCATTACTTATAATTTTTTTGCAAAGATATATGATAAATAATTGCTTATCGAATAAAAGTGATTTTATTAAGCACCAAACCTATATCAATCAACGGAATACTAATCACACCTAACACAATAATCAACCTTAAAATATTATGAAGAATAAGGTATTGCAATTTTGAATTTGACTTCCAAAGCATCATTACAAAAACAATTAACAACACAATACTCAAGTAAAAATAGTAACTCATTTTACCTACTTGATATTGGAAAATAAGCAACAAGGCCGGAAGTAATGTTAATGCACCTAGAACTGTAAGCATTATTTTTGATACTTTTTCACCATAAACCACAGGAATGGTTTGATAATTCTGCGCCAAATCGCCTTGAAGGTTTTCTAAGTCTTTGGTAAGCTCTCGCATGGATATTATTAAAAACAAAAACATAGCGTGCACAAAAATAACGTGCTCGAAATTCTTGTAATACACAAAAATGATAAAAAACGGCGTAATGGTTAAAATGGCCGATGTTAAATTGCCTATAAAAGGCATTTTTTTGAGTTTGTGTGAGTAAAACCAAATACCAAAAATATAAATAGAGAAAAACACAACAGCCCTAAACGACACATAACTAGCTAGAATAACCGCAATAAAATTCAACACAAAATAAAAAGACAATTTGGTATTTTGACTGACCAAACGATCTAACATGGTTTTTCTTGGTCTGTTGATTAAATCTTTTTCGGAATCGTAAAAATTATTGATAATATAACCACCAGCAATTGTTGCCGATGATGCTAAAACTAGCATAAGTAAGTTTACATCAAAAACCACTTCTTTGACGGGTTTATAATGAGCCAAAATATAAATGGAGGCTAAATACTGAGCCACAGCAACAACCAAAATATTGTAACCGCGAATTACAGAAAACATACTAAAAAACTTAAGTAGAATATGTTTTTGCTTTCTGGTTAGCATGAAAAGCTTACTTAATTTTGTTACGCTTTACGAACTTAATTAAAAGATAAATTGCTCCTATAAAAAGAACTACTAAGATAAACTGCCACAAAAACAATCCTATTGAAAAGTCTTTAATTAGTGTATCCATAAAAAACAATTAAAAGTTATAAACCACTTCTAGCTTATAACCATTCAAGGCTTTTTGGGCTTTATTGATGTCTTCTGTAAATCCTAAGATATAACCGCCACCACCAGAGCCACAAAGTTTTAGGTAGTAATCGTTGGTTTCCAGTCCTTTTTTCCACAGTTCGTGAAATTGCTTTGGAATCATTGGCTTAAAGTGACTTAACACCACTTTAGATAATTGCTTGGTATTTTTAAACAAGGACTTCACATCGCCTTTTAAAAAATCTTCCACACAAGCATCGGTATGTTTTATAAATTGGTCTTTAAGCATATTACGGAAGCCTTCTTGTTTCATATTTTCCATAAAAATACTTACCATTGGTGCAGTTTCACCAACAACACCACTATCTAATAAAAACACAGCGCCTTTACCATCAACCTTTTGCGATGGGATTCCTGTGGCTTCAATATTGTCTTTAGAATTAATCAGTATTGGTAAACTTAAATAGCTATTCAATGGGTCTAGTCCTGATGATTTTCCATGAAAAAACGATTCCATTTCAGAGAAAATAGCTTTTAATTGTAATAATTTTTCACGCGTTAAATTCTCAAGAACGGTTATTTTATCGTTAGCATACTTATCATAAATAGCAGCAACAAGCGCACCGCTACTCCCTACGCCATAACCTTGCGGAATAGACGAATCAAAATACATTCCTTCGGCGATATCTTGTGTTAAGGCTTCAATATCGAAGGTTACTAAATTGGCATCTATTTGTTCTAAATAGGCTGCAAAATGATGTAATGCATTGTTAGATGCTTTGGCTTCTTCTGTATCTTTATTGGTGACTTTTAAAGCCCCGTTATAAAAATTATACGGAATGGATAATCCTTTGGAATCTTTAATAATTCCATATTCACCAAAAAGTAGGATTTTAGAGTAAAAAAGTGGTCCTTTCATTTCTTTAATGAAAAATTAATAATGTAAAGTTAAGAATTAATCTTTAGATGTTTTAACAATACTAACTAATAATCTCAAGATTTCCTGTGATTTAGACTTAAACTTTTGAAATTCTTCATCATTTAAAAACTTGGTTTCGTAAAGTAATTCTATCCAATAGTTTGCTTCATTAGCTTCTTTAAGAGCAATGGACATCTTGTTGATAAAATCAGCTCTGCTTTGGGCAAACTCAGCTTCCCTAACATTAGCTCCAATGGAAGTTCCAGATTTCAACAACTGTCTAGACATCACATACTCCTTTTTACTGTTAACCAAATCTTTATACAAATTCACAATTTCAACAGCAAAATTAAAACTTTTCTCTTTAATAATATTAGGCTTCATCTCGTAAATCCAAAACAGATTAAATACTCAACAATCGTTTCTAGTTTTTAATTATTCATTCTTAATTATTAATTCGTTGTGCGCCAGCACCAACAACATCGCATATATATTCTTCATTTTTGCAATACGCAACCAATTCGTTTTCAATAAATTCAAGAATTTGTGCTTTTTCTGACTGTGGATATAAAATATGTACATTCGCGCCAGCATCCAACGTAAAACCAATATGAAGTCCTGTCTCTGCTCTAAACTCCCAAATACGATTAATGACCTCCAAGGTGTTTGGTTTCATTAAAATGAAATAGGGATTACTGGTCATCATCATAGCGTGTAAGGTTAATGCTTCGCTTTCCATAAGGTTAATAAAAGCATTTAAATCGCCTGTTTCCAATATTGACTTCAACGCTTTCATATTATCGTGTGCTTGTGCAAAACGTTCTTTGGCAAACGGATGACCGTGCATTAATTGATGACCAACAGTACTACTAACCTGCTTTTCCCCTTTATCAATTAACAAGATGGTATCTTGATAGTTTTTAAAATTGTCGTGGACTTTATACGGATATTTTACACCAAACAAATCGCTGCTTCCTTCAATGTGTGCTGTTTTTCCCCAAACAATCAGATTGCCCTCAATACTTCTACAAGCACTTCCAGAACCTAAACGCGCCAAAAACGATGCTTTTTTATTGAAGTATTCTTCTGTCACCTCGAGCGTAGTCGAGAGGTCTTTCTCAATACGCATTAAACACAACGCCAAAGCGCTCATTCCTGAAGCCGATGACGCAATACCCGAACTATGCGGAAAAGTGTTTTTTGTTTCAATAGTGAAATGATAGTCTTTTAAAAATGGCACGTAAACTTCTATTCGTTTAAAAAACGTTTCGATTTTTGGTTTGAAATCGTCTTTTTTATCGCCATCTAAAAACACATCAAATGAGAAATCTTTAGTGTCGTTTTTCTTTGTGTATGTTAGTTTGGTTATGGTTTTGCATTCACTTAATGTAAAGCTTACAGAAGGATTTTCTGGAATTTGCGGATCGCGTTTTCCCCAGTATTTTATCAAAGCAATATTGCTTGGCGATTCCCAAGTTACAGTACCGTTTTCAACTGAATTTTCATACGGCTTGGGAATAAAATCTTGTTCGGTCATTCTTACTAATTATTGCGACAAAGATAACAACTTTAGCATTGTTTTATAGTTTCTTGCCGTTGCCGTGACTTTTAATTTGCGTTCAAAGAAATTGTTGTTGTATTTGGTGCGCCCATACCCTGTTGCACAATAAAAATAAATACAGTTTTTGGTAATAACAATTTCTTCATTTTCATAAGAAATTTTAGAGACCTCATCTACCAACTCTTGGTTTGGAACCGTATATAATAACGAGAAGTAACTGTTCTGTTTTTTGGTTTCAGGAAAAGGACAATCCTTAAAAATTTGTTGTAATTGTGTTGGTGTTTTCACTAAAACTGGCACCTCGAAACCAAAATACGCTTTAATGCTATTATGAATTTCACCTTCTAATTGCTGTGTATTTTCTTCATTAGATTCAAAAATCACATTACCAGATTGAATGTAAGTTTGTACATTTTTTAAACCCAATTTTGTTAATAATTCGCGTAACTCTGCCATTGGGACTTTTTTCTGTCCGGCAATATTTATACCACGAAGTAAGGCTATATATCTCATTTTGACATTGCTTTTGAAGCCACAAACGCTCCTGTCCACGCGTTTTGAAAATTAAATCCACCGGTTACTGCATCGATATTGAGTACTTCTCCTGCAAAATATAAATTTGGAATGCGTTTACTTTCAAAGGTTTTAAAATTAACTTCTTTTAAATCGACACCACCAGCGGTAACAAACTCCTCTTTAAAGGTACTTTTCCCATTTACTTTAAAAATGGCTTGGGTTAATTGTTTGGTTAAATTTTCTAATTGCTCTTTATTTAAATCTGCCCAACGCGTATCTTGATTAATTTTTGAAGCCAAAACCAATTGTTGCCATAACCGTTTAGGCAAGTCAAATTGTGGCGATTTTAACACCTGTTTTTTTCCTAAATCTTGTTTTATTGTTTTTAAATGATGCAAACAAACATCAAAATCTTGTTTTATAAAATTGATTTCAATATTAAATTTATAATCCATTTTCGCCAACGTAACAGCCCCAAATGCCGATAGTTTTAAAATAGCGGGTGCGCTCATTCCCCAATGCGTGATAAGTAATGGTCCTTCTGAAACTAAATTGGTTTCCAGGATTTTCACCTCAACATCTTGAGCCACGACACCAGGAATATCTTTAATTCGTACATCATCAATATTAAACGTAAACAACGACGGAACAGGCTTAGCAATAGTGTGACCAAGTTGGGCTATCAATTTCCAAAATTTTACGCTGCTTCCTGTTGCTATGAGTAATTTTTCACATTGAAAGACTTCAGATTTTGTGTTTACTTCAAAACTTGTTGGCTGCTCTTGTGGTGATATTTTTGTGACATTCTGACTATATAGAACATCTATATTGTGTTTTCTGACTTCGTTTAAAAAACAATCGATTATAGTTTGTGAGGAATCTGAAACGGGAAACATTCTACCATCGTCTTCAATTTTTAATGCTACACTGCGCTTTTCAAACCACTCAATCGTGTCGCCTGTCATAAATTGATGAAACGGCCCCAACAATTCTTTTTCTCCTCTAGGATAATTCTGTACCAACTCTTGCGGTATAAACTCGGCGTGTGTCACATTACATCGACCGCCACCAGAGATTTTCACCTTTTGCAAGCCTTCTTTATTTTTTTCAAGAATACAAATACTTAAACCTGGGTTCTGTTCAGCTATGTTAATGGCTGCAAAAAAACCTGCTGCTCCGCCACCAATAATTATAACATCGTAAGTTTTCATTGTATTGGTCGCATTAACCCTTCTTGTGCTACCGACGCTACTAAAACACCATCTCGTGTGTAAATATTTCCTCTAGCAAATCCTCTGGCATTAGACGTATTTGGCGTATCCATAGAAAAAAGCATCCAATCGTCAAAATCGAAATCGCGATAATACCACATAGAATGGTCTAAACTTGCCGTTTGCGTATTACCCCAATGCGCTTTACTAGCGTGTCTATGCAAAGCAACCGCTAGAATATTGTAATCTGAAATGTAAGTTAGAATCTGTTGTTTTGTCTCTAAATTGTAGTTAGAAGCATCACCTTTTACCTTAAACCAAACATCCATATAAGGCGGTAAATTTTTCTTTTCAAAAGGGTTGGCCACTTGCGTAGGTTTAAAGGATACTGGTCTTGGAATTTCTAAAAAGGTTTTGGTTTTTTCCGGTAACGTATCGCCAAATTGCTCTAGCATATCATCCCAGCTCAATAAATCTTCAGGCTGCGCAACATCAGTTTTCATATCAATTTGATGGTTATATCCTGTTTCATTTTTATGAAACGATGCCGACAAAATAAAAATGAGCTTCCCGTTTTGACTTGCCGTTACACGACGTACCGAAAAACTGCCACCATCTCGCATTACGCCAACATCGTAGGTAATGGGCAGGGTTAAATCGCCAGCTTCCAAAAAATAGGAATGCATAGAATGCAACACACGGTTATTGGTAATGGTACGATAAGCGGCGTTTAAGGCTTGCGCTAAAACTTGTCCGCCAAATACATTGGGACTACCAACGGTTTTGCTTACACCTTGAAAGCTTAAATCTTCAACTTGGTTTAAGTGAAGTATGTTGTATAAATCATCTATTGATGTCATTCTAAAAACTTGTTTTTACAAATATATTAAGAACTGCACGATAACATAGAACAACCTACTTTATGTCTTGCCCATTCGGGGCGTTTGGCAAACCACTTGTTGTATTTAGGCTGGTCGTTGTATGGGTTTTGCAGCATTGTAAATAATTCGTCTAGTAATTTATAATCGCCTTTTTCTGCATCATCTATAGCTAATTGTGCCATATAATTTCGTAAGACATATTTTGGATTTACTTGATTCATTTTTTGTTTTCTCTCATCATCTGAAAGTCGTTCTTGCTGCAATCGATTAGCATATTCTGCAAACCACTTCTTCCATTTTTCTTTAATGTCTTTGGAAATGGTTTCAGCATAAAAAGCTTCAGAAATTATTGAAAGTCCTTGTTCTGACTCATCTTTTTTTAATTCTGACAGCTTTCTGAAAAATATGGTCATATCAGTTTCGGTTAGCAGTAAATTATCTTCCAAATCTTGAATGAGCAATTTATCTGTATTATCATTTTCAAACAGTCCCAATTTAGAACGCATCATTTGTAAGGACTTGACATCAAAGTCGGTTTTAAATTGATTTAAAATGTCTTCCAACGGCTTGGCATCTTCAATTAGCGGATACAATGCATTGGCTAGTTGATACAAATTCCACAGCGCTATGTTGGGTTGATTGCCAAAACGGTAACGCTTATGCTGTGCATCGGTAGTATTGGGTGTCCAACCAAAATCGAAACCTTCCAACCAACCGTAAGGTCCATAATCTATGGTTAATCCTAAAATGGACATATTATCGGTATTCATAACGCCGTGAACAAACCCTACACGTTGCCAATGGATAATCATTTCTAAAGTGCGCTGAGACACTTCAGCAAAAAACTGAATATACGTTTCTTTTGAAGGTGTTCCTAAATGCGGATAAAAGTGTTTTATGGTATAATTGGCTAGTTGTTTTAAGGTTTTTATGTCTTGTTGCGCTGCTAAAATTTCAAAACTACCAAATCTTATAAACGTTGGTGACACACGACATACAATCGCTCCTAGCTCATATTCGGCATTACCATTATACAACATATCTCGAAGCACTTGATCTCCCGTTAATGCTAAGGACAACGCACGTGTGGTTGGCACTCCCAAATGATGCATAGCTTCACTACACAGATATTCCCGAATAGAAGAGCGCAATACGGCTAATCCATCTCCTTGTCGCGAGTAGGGTGTTTTTCCAGCGCCTTTTAGCTGCAATGCCCAGCGTTGGTTATTATGTTTAATCTCAAATAAGTTAATCGCACGACCATCACCTAGCTGTCCTGCCCAATGCCCAAATTGATGTCCGCCATAATTCATAGCATAGGGGTTGGTATTTGGGTAAATGGTATTTCCTGATATGAGATGTAAAAATGCTTTAGATTTTAAATCGGGTTTTGCAAAACCTAAACTTTGGGCAAATTCTAAAGAAACGTGAATCAACTTTGGATTTGAAGTGGTTACAGGTAACACATAAGAAAAACACGCATTATTTACTTTACGGACATAATTTTCCTTGACAGTATCTGCCGGAAGTTCTTTTGTGAATGTGTTGTCTATTTTTAATTGCATTTTATCCTTTTCACTTATTTCTTCAAAAGACATAATCATACAAAGTTAGTTGTTTACTATCAAAAAAAGCATTTGATAATCATTTTACTATCTTTATGTTTTTTACACGCAATACTAAATATGTTAAAGGCATCTTTTAATATAGCTATACTAAAGTTAAAGTTTTACTTAGCATTACTTACTATGCTTTTTTCGGTGTTTATTAGTTTTGCTCAGTTGCCTGACTTTACCTTAAATGTTACTTCTATTGATGAGACTTGTTCTGGAAATGGCGCTATACAAATGAGTGTTTCTAATACAACTAGTGGCTCAGAAATAGTTTATACACTTTATGCTTTTCCTGATATTGGTACACCAATAGCACAAACATCTAACAACATCTTTAACAACCTTAATTCTGGAGACTATCGCGTTATAGCAACGCAAACTCTTGAACCTGATGAAAATTCTGCGCAACAAGATGTTTCTATATCTAATTTAACAACAGAATTAGATTTTGAAATTACACAAAATACGGTTAATAATTGCGATACCATTGGTAGTCTTATTGTGAATGTTACCTCAGGAAACCCTGTTAGTTTTGAAATTATTTCTGGCCCAGTGACAACCAATGTCCAAACATCTAATGAGTTTAACAACTTACCCGAAGGCACCTATATTATTAGAGTTTTTGATGATTGCGATAATGCCCTTACAAAAACTTATACGCTAATACTAAACACTAATGATATTGAAATATCAGATGGTGTTATTCCTAGTATACATAGTTCTTGCACAGAAATTAATCTTTCAAATAGCTTAAGTTCGTCTACTGAAAACCCAATAATCTATCCGCTTGATATTACTTATACTATTTTTCCGCCTAACGGATCGCCAACATTTACTGTAACGCAAACCATTACTTCTGGCGCAGAACATCATATTGATATATTGCAAACAATTCCTCTTTATGGTGATCAAGTTTTTAATGTAGATATTTTAATTACCGACTCATGTGGCGATGAATTTAGTAATAGCAACGAAATTAATCCAAACCCTACTGTGGAGTTACTGCCTTATGATGCTTTTTGTGGGTATCATCTTAACTTAATGATTGATAACTTCATGCCACCTTATACAGTCGATTTTATAGAAGCTCCACCTGAGTTTATAGCAAACGAATACAATAGTACATATCCAGGACCTTTCTCTGAGCCTTCAATCTTCTTTCAAATTACAAATACCCCTATCCCTTTTGGTTATTATTCTGTTTTAGTAACGGATGCCTGTGGAAATACCGCCGAATACTCTATTGTACTAGAAGAAGAACTTCCCGAACCTGATGTAGATGCCGCTAATTCTGGTTGTAGTGTAAATGGCACAATAAATATTTCCATTCCAGATAGAGATATTGTTTCGGTTATATTCACAGCAGCACCTAACACTTACCCAAATACGTTACCCGATAATGTTTCTAGCTTTATTGAAAATGGAGTGTTTTCAATGGACAACCTTCCTAGTGGCAACTACTCCTTAACATTAATTGACGAATGCGGCGGAGAGCATATTATAGACACTACAGTTCCAGAATTTTCATTTAGAGAATTATCTATTATCAATAGAGCTGATTGCTCAACAAATACTGGATCTATTAGAATTGCTAGTGGACATGAAAATATAGCATCCATCACAATTACTTCGGCACCTAATAATTATAATGAAAATATACCTCACAATATTTCTCACCTTATTAATGGTCAAGGCGCCATTGTTTTAAACAATCTTACTTCTGGAGATTATGCTTTTGAAATTATTGATGAATGTGGCTTTGAGTACTTTCCAAATATTTATATAAATTCATATATCAGTACACCTAATGCATATACATTAAATAGAAACTGTGGTTCTTTTGATGTTGGAGTTCTAGATCCTGACGATTCAGTAACAAATAAAAGTTATTGGTTTCAGAAATTTTTTCCAGAAACAGATTCTTGGGGACATCCATACACCGAAGAATTATATACAGAAGGCGACATCCCTAATCCAGACACAGCAATTGAAATTGAAAATGAAGAAACACTCTATAATATTTTTTTAACAGGAACCTTTAGAATAATTAAAGTTTTTCAATCATTTAATGATGTTAATACAGATGATTTTTGTTTAGACTTTTTCACTAATTTCGATATCTACTCAGACTTAACTGTCTCTGGCATATATAATTTAGGATGTGAAGGAGGCACTGGCCCTTCAGATGTTTTGATAGATGTTGCCGGGATTGAACCTTATAATTTTAGTATTATTTCGCCTTATAGTTTTGATAATGGAGAGAATAATATTTTTTCCAATCTAGCAGCAGGCATCTACGAAATAGAAGTCGAAGACGCTTGTGGGAACATTGAAAACGCTGTAATAAACATTGAAGACCTCTTACCTGTTGTAAATATTTATACTCCCGATAATATGTTTACGTGTTCAAATGAAAGCACCTCACCCACCTTTGCTTTAACAAATCAAAACTCTCAAATTTTAGGCAATCAAAATCCAGAAAACTTTACGGTTACCTATCACTTAAATCAAACAGATGCCGATTCTGGAGACAACCCCTTACCAGAAAACTACACAAACATTTCAAACCCACAAACCATCTACACAAGAGTTATTCATAACTCATTAAATATTTGCCATGCCACCACATCATTTCAACTTAATGTGGGTGAAATACCCGATTTTAATGCAGATGAAAATATCTCTGTTTGCGATGGTAGTACTATTACCCTTAATGCCATTTCTGGGTACGATACTTATGAATGGTCTACAGGAGAAACAACTCAAAATATTACTGTTAACGAAAGTGGCACATATACAGTTTCTGTTAAAACCCTTTATGGAGACAATTTTTGCGAATCAACACAAACATTTACAGTAACGTCATCAAGTATCGCTACTTTTGAAAATATTGACATCTCTGATTGGACTTCGAACAACAACGCCTTTACTATAACTGTATCAGGTAATGGCGATTACGTATATTCAATAGATAACATCAACTATCAAGAAGAAAATATCTTTACTGGTTTAGAACCTGGGGTTTATACTGTATTTGTAAAAGATTTAAACAACTGCGGTATTATTTCGGAAGACATATCTCTTCTTAATCATCCACATTTTTTCACCCCTAATAATGATGGCTATAATGATTATTGGCAAATAAACGAGTCTCAAACAGAACCTAATCTTGAAGTTGTTGTTTTTGATAGGTATGGTAAAATACTTTCCTCCTTCAATGGAAATAGCATAGGTTGGGACGGCACCTATAATGGGAATAATATGCCCACTAATGATTATTGGTTTTTAGTAAAACGAGAAGACGGCACAACACATAAAGGACATTTTACATTAAAACGATAAAAAGCCCCTTTCGGAGCTTTTTATTATTTCATTAGGCTAATTGCAAATCCACCACCTTCTGCAAGTTTTATGCTAAGCTTAGAGTCTTTTGTAATATTAATAGTTTCAACGTCCAAATCCAACGGGTTGTCATTCCAATGGGCATTCTTTCCATCTTTGTAAATAGTAGCTTGATAGGTTTCATTATCGTCTAAAAAACTAAAATCGACGGTAACAGTTCGTGCATTTTCATCGGTTATTCCACCAACAAACCAATTACCTGTTTTTCGTTCTTTTCTGGCGATGGTTACAAAATCACCTACTTCGCCATTCAAAACTTTAGTTTGTTGCCAATCCACACCAACATCTTTTATAAACTGAAGCGCCTTTGGATTGGCTTCGTAATGTTCAATCAAATCGGCAGCCATTTGTATGGGGCTGTAAATAACCACATACAATGCCAATTGCTGAGCCAACGTAGTATTCACTTGATTATCGGGCTTGTATTCATCAAATTTTATATTGAAAATACCAGGTGTATAATCTATAGGGCCAGCCAACATACGTGTGAAAGCGACAATTGGCAGGTGCTCTGGTGGATTGCCACCATCTGAAGCCCATGCGTTAAACTCCTGACCTCGCAACCCTTCCCGAGCAATGGTATTAGGATACGTTCTACGTAAACCAGTAGCTTTTATAGGTTCGTGCGCATTAACAGCTATTTGATTTTCTGCCGCTTTAATTACCGAATTGTTATGATGATTCACCATAAACTGCCCATGGTGATATTCGCCTTTTGGAGACAGTGTAAAAACATAACCAGACTTTACTGAATGTATGCCCAAATGATTCATTAAAGCATAAGCAGAATCCTGATATTTAATATAAGTGTCTACACCGCCATAAGTTTCGTGGTGCATCACAATCTCAACTCCTTTTTCTTTTCCATAGTCTACAACTTCTTCTATATCATAATCTGGATAAGGGGTTATAAAATCGAAACCACCTTCTTCTTCAGCCCAGCCAGTATTCCAGCCTTCTACCAAAACACCTCCAATATTATTTTTTGCTGAAAAATCTATATATTTTTTTGCGTTTTCTGTTGTTGCTCCGTGTTTCCCTGAGGCATAATCCCACGTACTCTTTCCTAGATGTAATTCCCACCAAATACCTGCATACTTCATAGGTTTAAACCAAGAGACATCGCCTAACTTATTCGGTTCGTTTAGGTTTACAATCAGTTTTGACTCGATTAAATCTGGAGCACTATCGCTAATTTGAAGCGTTCTCCAAGGTGTGTTGAACGGTAAACTACGTTTTACTTTGTAATTGGTATTATCGCTACCTACTAACACACTTTTTAAGTTTAAATTTTCAGTATCAACCTCTAAAGTCATCCCTGAATAATCTACCAGTGCTGCTTCGTGAAAACTTAAATGCGTACCATCTTTACCAACCATTGTTACTGGTGTATTTACCGCATTATTTGGTATATGAGTTTGTGCCAAATTAGGATGGTTACGTTTGCTTATCGCATCAATTTCTGATAGTTTGGTCGTACTATATAAATGTTCGTAAATCTCCCAATCTCCAGGAATCCAAAAGGTTTTGTAATCTTCTGTTAGATTAAATTCGGTTTGCTCTTCGGTAATTAAAGCTTCTTTAAAGTTTGGCTGCTCTGGAAATTCGTATCTAAAACCAATACCGTCGTTATACACTTTAAAAACAAGATTTACTTTTCTATTTAATTCTGAAGTTTCCTCTAATTCAACTCTCAATTCGTTGTAATGGTTCACCACATCTTCTTGTTCGCCCCATGGCATTTGCCAAGTTTCATTAAAAGTTGATGCAATTGAATTGATGATCTTGAAGTTATCTTTTAAAGATTTCGCATCCACAAAATCAAATCCTAAATACGATGTATCTACAATAGTTTTGTTGTTGAATGCAACCAAATAGAATGGCTCACCTAGGTCGTTCACATTAAAATCGACCTCAATATTCCCATTAGGTGAACTAGTCTGATAGCGCTTTTGTTTTGGCTCACTACAACTTGATAATATAATTGCAGTAATAAGTATAACGACTGTATGTTTCATTATTTTACTTTACTAAAATTTTATATTCCCAAGGTTGTAATGTTATTTCATTGCCTTCTAGTTTTACCGTTTGATTGGATAAGTAATCGGTGAAATCTCCTGAAACTTCCGGGGTAACAGATTGTGATTCTGCTGTGAAATTACCCACAAAGATGATTTCATCTCCTGCTTTTTCACGTTTAAAAACCAAAACTTTTTCATTTTCAGCATTCAATCTTTGGTAAGCTGCTGCTGCTTTTCCACCATTTAAGGCTTTGTTGGTATTCTTTAACTCACCTAGCTTTTTAAGCAATTCAAAATAAGCGCCTTTTGTTTTTGGAATAGAATCTTTCTCGAAGAACTTTAAACGATGTTCCATATCGTATTCTTGTCCTGAATAAATCAAAGGCATTCCTGGAATTGTATAACTCAATGCAGTAAAAATCTCCTTGTTTTCTGGCATACGTTCTTTTAAAGTTCCAGCCCAAGAGTTTTCGTCGTGATTGGTAACAAAGTACATATTGATATCATCGGCTTGTAAAGTCGAATCAATTTTCACCATATACTCATCCAATGCTTTTACGGTTTTATGGCCTTTGGCTATATCGTTAAAAATGTGATGAGCTTCCCAACCATAATGCATATCAAATCCGTTTTGCAATAAATCTGGTTGCTCTGCTTCTGCCAACATAAATACAGGTTTTACAGCTTTTAACGTATCTATAGCACGTTTAAAGAAATCAACTGGAACTTTATGTGCCACGTCCATTCTATAGCCATCAATATTGACGTCTTCCACCCAATATTTCATATCGGCAATCATAGCATTACGCATATCTTGGTTATCGTAATTTAAATCGGCAACATCTGTCCAACCCCAAGATTCTCCAGTATCTGGATTGATGGGATCGATGATTTCACCTGCTTCATTTTGTGTAAAATATTCAGGGTGTTCTGTAATCCAAGGGTGATCCCAACCTGTGTGGTTTGGCACCCAATCGACAATTACGTAAATACCATTTTCGTGAGCTGTATCAACCAACTCTTGAAAGTCTTCTAAAGTTCCAAATTCTGGATTTATAGAACGATAATCGGATACCGAATAATAACTTCCCAGATATTTCTTACGTTCCTCTTCGTCCTCGATATTGCTTGTGAACTGTCCATCTGTAGCTTTACGTTTTACTTCAGAAATTCTATTAATTGGCATTACCCAAATTACTTTTACGCCCAAGTCCTTTAATACAGGAATATCTTTGGTGAAAGCATCAAAAGTACCTTCTGGTGAATACTGACGAATATTGGCTTCATAAATCACTGCGCGTTCTTCTACATTGGCATTAAAATCGGGAATTGTTTCTTCCTGCTTTTCTACAACAGGACTTTCATTTTCTGTTTTTTTCTCATCTTTACAAGATGTAAAAACGGTAATAGTTACCAAAAGAGCTATTAATTTTCTCATTGTCTATAGGTTTAGTTTTAGTGTAATTGTTTTGTTATTTTTAGTATTCCAAGTGGTTGGAATATGTGTTGTTTTTTTACTTGAATTGTAGCGTGTTTTTTGACGTTTTCCATCAACTTTTATACGTTTTGGTTGCTTTTGAATATTGTGAACGATAAGCTCAATTTGCTTTGTTGTTGGTTGATAGTTTGCACCTAACTCCGTTTCAAATTCAATTTCTAAGTTACGCCCTTTAATTTCGGCTTCAAACTGCAAGATTTCATACAGCCCTTTTTCATAAGCATTGGCTGTGATTCCGTCGTCATTATATAATTGGCTTTTGGACTTCTCGGTTATGGTCTCATCAAAATAATAATGAAGTTCCAAAATATTACCATCGTATGCCTTTGTAGATTGTATGGGTTTTGCCATAGGAACAAAGCTTCCGCCACGCACAAAGGTTGGAATACTCTCTTCTTTTAAATCGTAGGTTGTAGTGCTTCCTCCTTTGAACCTTTCATCGGAATAAAAGTCAAACCAATTAGATGGCTTTGGAAAATAAACCTCTTGGCTTTTTGGGTCGGCTTCAAGAATTGGCGCTACCAAAATATCAGATCCCCAAAGATAGGTTTTAGAATACCCCAATAGGTCTTGATTTTCTGGTTCTTCAAAAAACAAAGGTCGCATTAGTGGCTTACCTTGTGTATTATTTTCATACATCATTTGATAATTGTAAGGCAGCAATTTGTAACGTAATTCAATAGCTTGCTTTGCTAATGCTTTGGCCTTTTCGCTTCTAAAAATAGGTTCGCTCGCTACTTCTTCTTGTGCGTGTGGCCTAAAAATAGGTTGAAATATACCATACTGTAACCAGCGCACATACAATTCATCATCAAGATTAGCTCCTGCAAAACCACCGAGATCGCTATGCATATAAGCCAACCCTTGCATTCCCATTTGCAAGGCAATTTCAGGCTGACTCTGCAAACCGCCCCAAGTTCTATTGACGTCGCCAGACCAAGGCACCATCCCGTAGCGTTGTGAGCCTGAATAACCAGCACGCATTAAAATAAATGGTCGCTGATTTGGTCTAGCTTCGTGAAATGCTTCTTGTACTAATTTTGCCCAATCGTGCCCATAAATATTGTGAACCTCATTGGCAGTTCCTGTTTCGTGAACCAAGCTTGACGGATGGACTTCGGGCTCACCCAAATCGCCCCAAATTCCGGTTACGCCGAAATCTAATAGACTTTTATTAATATGTTTAAACCAATTGTAACCAGATTTACTAAACACATCGACCAAACCTGTATTGCCAAAGAAAAAATCGTAGGTTGCCGGATTGCCCAAGCTATCTTTTGCCAAAGCGCTGTTGGCAACTGCTTCCTCCCAACGCTTGGAGGTCGTTAAAATAAAAGGCTCGGTAATGAGAATGGTTTCCACATCTTGATCACGTAAGGTTTTGATCATTTGTTTGGGATTTGGGAACGAATCTCTATCAAATTCTAGATTTCCCATTGTTCCCATCACTTCTTTTCCAAACCAGTATAAGTCCAAAATAATGGCATCCACAGGAATGTTTTCTTTCTTAAATTTTTTGATGGTTTCCAAAGTTTCCTTTTGCGAATGGTATCCAAATCGACTGGAAAAATTACCTAAAGCCCAACGTGGCAACATAGGTTGTTTTCCGGTAAGATTAGTATAGTTATCAACTATATCATACCACGAATCCCCAACAACAACTTGGTAGGTTTTTCTACCGGAAATGGTTTCGTAAGTTAGCGTATTATCTTCTTGACTATCCAAATCTAAAAAGCCAATTGGGGCGTTATCAAAATGCAGCAGATATTTATTTGAAGATAAGACAATTGGCAAGGTGAAATTCATTAATTCGCTATGCGTTTCGTAACCGTAATGAGCTTTGTTGTAGAGCTCCAAACGATACCCGCGACGGTTCATCCCCAAAGCTCTGGCTCCGCCACCGTATAAGATTTCATCTGGTTTTAAATTGAAATTCAAGCTTTCAAAACCATCTGTTTTTTGATAACCATATTGCTCTGAAGTAACCTCTTTTCCCTTATACCAATACGCTATTTTAAAAGGATTTTTATGCGCTTTAACTTGAAAATCATCTGTACCAAACGTCAACAGTGAATCGTTCTGTTTGAATTGAACATCCGATGCAGTTTTAGATAGTACAACAGCGTGCGAATTGGGTTTTAATTGTTCGCCATTGGGGATAAAAGTTGTTTCTACAATTTCAGGTGTATAAAATTCAATTTTGTATTCGCCATCATTCATTTTAATCTTTAAAAACTCGCCATCTTGAAATTCAGCACTCACGAATTTTCTTTCAGTAACAGCTTCTGGGAACAACCACAGTATGGCTTCTTCAAAATTTTCGCGCCACAACTTTTCGTTGTGCTTGCCTTCGGGAACAACTTTGGACGTGATGCTTTTTGACGGGAAACCATTATTTTTGAGTGTTTCGACCATCTTGTTCATATCGCTAACGGTCTGGCTTATTTCATTATAACCTGCTTTTTCGCCTTCTTTTCCTCCTGCCAAAAAGTACATTTTTGTATTACCTACATTGGCTTTGTTTTTTGTAAAATCGAACACTTGAGGCGCAAACCAAAATGCTGGCGAATACACCCCTACTTTACCAAAAACTTGAGGGTATTTTAAGGCTGCATAATGCGATATCAAACCACCCATTGAGCTCCCAAAAATACCTGTGTTGCTTTTATCGGTTAGCGTATTGTAATTCGTATCAATGTAAGGTTTTAAGGTATTGACAATAAATTCTAGATAGGCATCGCCTTCGCCACCACCATATTTTTCGTGTTCCCAAGGCGAGTATTCATCCAAACGTTTGTCGCTGCCATTATCAACACCAACAACAATAAGCTCCATTTGTTTTTCCTTGAAGAGCTTGTTTAAGGTTTCGTCTATTTCCCATTCCCCAAAATTGGATGTTGTGGCATCAAACAGGTTTTGACCATCGTGCATATAAACGACGGGGAATGATTTTTTGGACACTTTGTAATTAGGTGGCAAATAGATCCAAACACGGCGTTTTCGATTGAGCTCTGGTATTTCAAATTCGGTTGAAATTACCGTGACGTTTTTTGCTGCAGTGGATTGTGGTTGCTCATCGAAAAGATGTGTCCAACCTTTTATACTTAGCTTTAGTGTGTCGTTGGGGTTTTCAAAAGTGTAAGAATGATTGTCTATAGCCGAGCCTTTTTCATCACTCTCCACAGTTTCCCAAGAGCCTTGAGTGAACTTAAAATTGATGCTTCCTTTTTGCTTGGGAAGTGTTATCGAATAATGTCCATTAGTATTTTGAAGTTGATAAGCGGCACTTCCACCAGACCAGCCTTCAAAATCTCCTGAAATAAATATGGAAGCATCGTTTAGGGTTTGCTCCGGAAGGTCTTCTACAACAACGGTGACTTGGGCATTTACTACTTGAAATAATAAGAAAAATAGTATATATTTAATTTGCTTCATACTTATATTAAGATTCCGAAACAAGTTCGGAATGACAAGTTGTTTTATTTTGTAGTCAATAGTGTTACTCCTTTATTATTTAATTTCAGGGTATCATTCCATTGTACAGACTCGTCAGATATTATGTTGTGGAATGTTTTCCCTCTTAAATTCATTTCTAAAAAACGGTTTACATCCAACTCAACTGGTTCTTCATTTTTATTTAAAACACAGACAACAGTTTCATTTCCCATAGTTCTAAACAAAACATAAACACCATTCTCTGGTGCAAAATGAACGGTTTCCCCTTTGTGAATAGCTTTGCTATCCTTTCTGTAATTCATAAGTTTCATTACAAACGTTTGCATTTCGGTTTGCTCATCGGATAAACCTTCACCTGTAAATCCGTTTACAGTATCACCTTCCCAACCGCCGGGAAAATCGGTTCTAATTAACCCGTGATCTCCAGGTTTTTCAGCATCGCTTATCAACACTTCTGTACCATAATACACTTGTAAGGTACGTGGCATACACGCCATATAGGCCAATGCCATTTGCGTTTTGGTAAGATTTTCACCCAATTGTGTATAAACACGGCTCATATCGTGATTGTCTGGAAATACCAAAACATCCTCTGGTCTGGTGTAGCCAAAATCGTTAGCTAAACCATCATACATACGCACTAAACCAGTTCCCCAAGATTCCTCTTCATTTAATGCTTGAACAATGGTTTGCTGCATAGGAAAATCCATTGTAGATTTTAAATTGGACTTGTAACCATCTTTATTTTGATGCCCCTCTTGCCAATAGGCTACCAACAACGGATTGGTACTCCATTCCTCGCCTACAATATTAAAATTGGGGTATTCGGTCATAATGGCGCCTGCCCAATCGCTCATAAAGTCTTTATCTGGATATGGATACGTATCTTGACGAATTCCACCTAATTGTAGGGTTTCAATCCACCAAATATTATTTTGAATGATGTAGTTTGCCATAAACGTATTACGTTGGTTTAAATCTGGCATCGCACGAACAAACCAACCTTCGTTCATTTCGGCTTTATCTTTTTTTGAAGCATAGCTATCCTGATTAACCGTTCGGCGATGGTTGGAGTTTTTTAATGCGTCACCAGACTCCAAAGCCTGTTGCTGATTCACCCAATTCTTAAATGGTAAATCGTCCATCCACCAATGGTTGCTCCCACAGTGATTAGCCACCATATCCATTATCAATTTCATATCCTTGTCTCGCATTTTTTGAGATAGATTCTTGTAATCTTCCAACAATCCGAAACGTGGATCGACTTGATAGAAATCAGTCATTGCATACCCGTGATATGAGGATTGCAGCATATCGTTAATAAGCATTGGCGTTGGCCAAATAGCCGTAAATCCTAACTTTTCAATGTAATCTAAATGCTGAGTGATACCTTTAATATCGCCACCGTGACGACCGTAATCATCGTTACGATTTATGGTGGTTTCCCGTAAATTTTCATTTATATCGTTAGAGGGATCACCATTAGCAAAACGATCTGGTGTGATAAGGTAAATAGCGTCGCTACTATCAAAACCAACATAATCTTCGGCAGCAATTGTTCTTGATTTTAACTCATAGGTATGCGTTTTTTTTGTGCCATTTTCATCTTCAAATAGTACATCAAACTTCCCAGGTTTTGTAGTGTTGTCAATCTCTAAATCCACAAACAAATAGTTGGGACTATCAGCTTGATGCACTTTAGTTACCGTAACGCCAGGATAAGCAACTTGTGCAGAAAAGCTACCAATACCATTGTCATTTACCAACAATTGTAACTTGGTGTTTTTAAAACCAACCCACCAATGTGGTGGTTCTACACGCTCTAAAGAAGTGTTTGAAACTGGGATGGTTTTTTCCCCTTCCATTGGATGTTGTTCCTTTGATTCTTTACAACCTAACAACGTTATTAAAACCAATACAATACCAATATGATACTTCATAATCCACATTTTTTTTAGATTCTGCATCATTGTATAAAATGACGCTTATTCACTTTACACTTTTACCAAATTATTTCGTGTAACGGTTATAGGGGTTCCATTTACCAAAATGGTTAAATCGGTAGTTCCTTCAAGCTCAAAATTGGTTTCTTTTTGAGAAACATTCACCTTTAAAATTTGATTTCTAAAATTGACTTTAAATGAAAATGCTTGCCATTGTTTCGGAATTTGCGGTTCGAAACTCAACATATCGTTTTTAACGCGCATACCGCCAAAACCTTCCACAATACTCATCCACGTTCCGGCCATTGATGTAATGTGCAAGCCTTCGTGAACTTCTTTGTTGTAATCATCTAAATCTAATCTTGAAGTTCTTAAATAGAAGGTATAGGCTTGTTCCATTCTACCTAATTTTGCGGCTTGAATACTGTGTACGCAAGGCGACAATGAGCTTTCGTGTACCGTAAAAGGCTCATAAAAATCGAAATGCTTTTGTAGTTCTTCTGTAGAAAAATGGTCTTCAAAAAAATAGAATCCTTGTAAGGTGTCGGCTTGTTTAATGTATGGTGAACGTAAAATGCGATCCCAAGACCAGTATTGATTAATAGGGCGTTGGTTTGCATCCAACTTATCTACCGTGATTAATTCTTTATCTAAAAAGCCGTCTTGTTGTAAATAGACTTGATGCTCATCTGAATATGGAAAATACATCGCATCGGCTACTTGTTGCCATTGGGAAATTTCGGCATCAGACAGATTGGTTTTCTCCATAATTCTAGTAAAATCTGAAGCGTATTCAGCTTTTACCTTGTTTATGTTTTCTATGGCATAATCAACACACCATTTGGCGATATAGTTGGTATAAAAATTATTGTTAACGTTATTTTCATATTCGTTTGGCCCCGTAACACCTAAGATAACATACTTGTTTTTTGCTGTTGAAAACGTTGCGCGTTGCTGCCAGAAACGCGCAATCCCAATAAGTACTTCCAAGCCTTTTTCGGGAATATAGCTGTAATCGCCCGTAAAGCGATAATAATTAAAAATGGCAAAAGCAATAGCGCCATTACGATGGATTTCCTCGAAAGTAATTTCCCATTCGTTGTGGCATTCTTCACCATTCATTGTTACCATAGGATATAAAGCCGCTCCATTTGTAAATCCTAATTTTTCGGCATTTTCAATGGCCTTTCCTAGGTGATGATAACGATACTCCAATAGATTTCTAGCAACTTGTTGATCTTTGGTTGCCATATAAAATGGGATGCAATAAGCTTCTGTATCCCAATAGGTGCTTCCGCCATACTTTTCTCCTGTAAATCCTTTTGGCCCAATATTTAATCGGGCGTCTTTACCTAAGTATGTATGATTTAATTGTAAGATATTAAAACGAATCCCTTGTTGTGCTTTCACATCACCTTCAATAGTAATATCGGCCATATCCCAAATACTAGCCCAAGCTTGTTTTTGAGTATCCAACAAGCCTTCAAACCCTAATTGCAATGTTTTTTCTAAAGTATTTTTTGCTGCGGAAACTAAGTTGTCTTTATCGTGATTTCTATCTACAGTATAACCGCCAAATTTATGAATGGTAAACGTTTGATTTTGCTGAATTTCAGCTGTATACTCAAACGACACCTTTTGTGCAGTTTGCTCTATTTGTGGTTCAATTTTACTAATTTTTCCATCTACAAAACATTGCGACTGCATAAAGGTACAGGTATGAAAATTGGTTTTCATTGTATGTGCCTCAATGAATGCTTGGTTTGATGTATAGGTTAACTTTGTGGTGTTCCAAAATTGGTCGTCCCAATTGGTGTCTTCGTTAGTAATACCAGAATCTATGTATGGTGTAAAACTAATTTCAGCATCAGCATTTAATGGCGTTACCGCATATTTTATAGCGCCTACTTCATCTAGTTCTAAACTTAAAAATCGAAGCACTTCCACTTTCACTTGCACATCGTTTGGCAATGTAGCCACAAAGCTTCTAGATAGCCAACCCTCTTTCATATTAAGTTCGCGACGAAAGTCTTCAACTTGTTTACACGTATGTAAATCTAAAGCTTCACCATTAACAGTCACGTTAATGCCAATCCAACTTGGTGCATTTAGCACTTTGGCAAAATACTCTGGATAACCGTTTTTCCACCAACCTACTCGGGTTTTATCTGGATAATATACGCCAGCAATATAACTACCTTGAAAGGTGTCGCCTGTATAAGTTTCTTCAAAATTGGCACGTTGTCCCATAGCACCATTACCGATACTAAATAAACTTTCTGAAGACTTGACTCTTTCTGGTTCAAAGCCTTCCTCTATAATGGACCAATTATCTGGTTTTATATAATCTTGATTCATTTTTTTACTAATTCTTTTATAAAATCTGTTGAGATTTCTGTAAAATCTTTAAATATGTAATCGGCTTCGTGAAGCACATTTTTATCACCAATACCAATAGAAATCATATTGGCAATATTCGCGGCTTGAATGCCAGCCACAGAGTCTTCAAAAACCACGCAGTTTTCAGGTTTTTGATTTAATAATTTTGCCCCTATTAAAAACACTTCCGGATCTGGTTTTGCCTTACTAACATCATTACCATCTACAATGGCCTGAAAGCTTGAAATAAGGTTAACTTTCTCCAATATTTTTCTAGCATTTTTACTAGCAGATCCTAAAGCTATTGCTTGATTATTGGTTTTTAAATAGTTTAATATTTTTGGCACATCAGGAAGAATTTCGTCTTCTCCCATTTTGTTTATATAGCTTAAGTAATCATCGTTTTTCTTGGCCATTAAAGACATAAACTCATCTTCTGAAATGCTTTTATTTCCCCAAGCTAAAATTTTCTCTAACGACTTAACACGACTTACGCCTTTAAGCTGTTCGTTTTGTTCTTTATTAAAATCGACATCAATGCTATTGGCTAATTTTTTCCACGCCAAAAAATGATACTTTGCTGTATCTACGATAACGCCATCGAGGTCAAATATGAATCCTTTTGTGTTCATTTTTAATTTATTTCGTTTTCTGGTTGATATGAAATAGCATCTTTATTAACAATTAACAAATTGCATAGTCCTGCTAGAATTAAACTAATACCAGCAATTGTCATCGCATTAATAGCGTCATCCCCTAAAAGACTAGACACATAATTTATGCCGCCAACAGCAGCAATAATTTGCGGGATTACAATAAACATATTGAATATCCCCATAATAACACCCATTTTCTTAGGGTTTACTGAACTTGACAACATAGCGTAAGGCATAGACAAGATGCTTCCCCAAGCAATACCTACTAATATGAAACAGTATTTTAGCGTTTCTGGCGTGGCGTAAAACATTAGAATAAAACCTAGGCCTCCCAAAAACAGCGACCCCATATGCACAAACTTTCTATTAATGCGTTTTTTAGATGTATAAAAGGCTAGTAGCAACGCAAAAGCCATAGAAGACAATCCGTAAACACCCATTGCAGAACCAACTAGATTTGATGATTTTTGAAATGCGGTGTTTGCTGTATCAAAAGCTTCGGCTTGCGAGGGGATTGTTAAATCGAAAGCTGTTTCTATAGGCGCTGGCGTATTAAAAACGTGTTCCGTTAGCGCTGGATTTGCCAAGCTCCACATTGTAAAAAACGCAAACCAACTAAAAAACTGAATAAGCCCAAGTTTTTTCATTGTTAGTGGCATTTTTCCAATATTCTCTAAAATATCTGGAATAAAGCGATTTTTCTTTTTTCGTTCGCGTTCAAACTCCTCCATATCTTCAGGAGGATATTCCGACGTGGTAAACACCGTATATAAAATACTTACTAAAAACACTACGGCTCCAATACCAAACGCTACTTTTACCGACATAGGCACAACACCTTTTGGTGCCGCATCGCTAACACCAAGTTGCGATACCATCCAAGGTAAATTACTGGCTACCCAAGTACCAATACCAATAATAAGAGTTTGCACGACAAAACCATACGATCGTTGCGAATTAGGTAATTTATCGGCTACTAAAGCACGAAAAGGTTCCATTGAAACATTTATAGAAGCATCTAGAATCCATAAAAACCCTGCAGCCACCCATAATGCTGGTGAATGCGGTACAAAAAACAAGGCCAAGGAGCTTAAAATTGCACCTATTAAAAAATATGGACGACGTCTTCCCCATCTTGGGTGCCACGTTTTATCGCTTAAATACCCAATAATGGGTTGTATAATAAGTCCTGTTAAAGGTGCTGCAATCCAAAGCAAAGGAATAGCATCTTTGTCGGCTCCTAGTGTTTGAAATATTCGAGACATAAAGCCTCCTTGTAAGGCAAAACCAAATTGAATTCCTAGGAAACCGAAACTCATATTCCAAATTTCCCAAAAATTTAAGGCGCGCTTTTTCATTAATAGTATATTTTAAATTAATACTATTTTGACAAGCGGTATAACTTATCAAAACTTATGGTGAGAAGTAAAAATATAAGTTTTGATTTCAGGCGGTAAAGATATAAAAGATTTTAATTAGTCCATGTTAAAATCCTATTTTGTTGATTCTCGCTCTATTAATTCTGTTTCTATAACAACCGTTTTATAGTGTTCCTCCTCTTCTTCATGTTCTAGATTATCTATCAACAATTCTGCTGCTTTTTCGCCCATTTGCTGCGCATGCTGACTTACGGTTGTTAAACTTGGCGTAGCGTGTTTAGACAACACACCATCTGTAAAACCAATAACCTGAATATCGTTAGGTATTTTTCTGTTTAGTTTTTTTGCCACTTTCATAGCGGTAAGCGCATACAGCTCATTAACAGCAAAAACGCCATCTATTTCTGGATTGCTTTTGATAAGACATTCTATCTCGGCTTCTAAATCTTCTAAATGATCTTCGGCATCCAATTCTTCTACAATCTTTAAAATCAATTCAGACTTAGGCTGAATCTTATGATCCTCTAAAGCTTCAAGATACCCCTGTGTACGCAACTTCCCTACGCTAACGTAATCTTTTGTTGTAATTATAGCGATGTTCTTACAGCCATTTTCTATTAGTTTGTTTACTGCCTTTTTAGAGCCTTTTAAATCATCTACTATCACCTTATCACATCTTACATCGTTAACGACACGATCAAACATAACTATAGGCATACCTTGATTTATGGTTTCGTTAAAATGATGATAATCTTGCTGCAATAGGGTTTCTTTTGAGATAGATAAAATAAACCCATCTATACTTCCATTGGCTAACATTTCCATATTAATCACTTCCTTATTAAACGACTCGTTAGAAAGCCCAACAATAACGTTATAACCACGCTTATTCGCTATAAGCTCGATCCCTCTAATGACTTTCGAGAAAAAATGGTGTACAATTTCGGGAATGATAATACCTATTGTTTTCGTTTTTTTGTTTTTTAAACTTAGGGCAATGTTGTTAGGCTTGTAATTATATAATTTAGCAAAAGCCTGTACTTTTTCTCTGGTATCTTCACTTATCTCCTTACTATTTCTCAAAGCCTTGGACACCGTTGATATTGAAACATCTAACTCTTTTGCTATTTGTTTAAGCGTTACTTTCCGCTTCATATGTATTTTTTTTGTATATTTTAAAGAAAGTCTAAAGATAAGGCATTCTAACAATTCTATCACGCAAAATACAGAAACCTTAAAAAGTTGTTAACACGAAAACGTTTTCGTTGTAGATATCGCAAAAACACTGACTTTTTTTAGGTTATTTTTACATAGATTTAACGTCGAGAAGTAAAAATATAACTAATAAACAAAAGACTAATTCAAATTATTTTGTATGAAAACAACTTTAAATAGCTTATTGTTTTTGTTCTTGCTTGTACCATCATTTCTGTTGGCGCAAAATCAAGTTTCGGGAACAGTAATTGATGAATCGTCATTACCACTTCCTGGTGTTAATGTGATCATCAAAGGGACTTCAACAGGAACGGCTACAGATTTTGATGGTAATTATCAAATTAAAGCTAATACTGGAGACACTATTGTATTCTCGTATCTTGGTTACATTACCCAAGAAATAGTATACAACGGACAAGCTACAATCAATATAAGCTTATCTGAAGATGCGGCTCAATTAGACGAAGTCGTTTTAATTGGTTATGGTGGTGTAAAAAAAGAGGATTTAACAGGTACAGCAGATTTAATTACTGATAAAGACTTTAACAAAGGACCTATTGTCTCCGCTCAACAACTTATTACAGGAAAAGTTGCCGGTGTTTCTATAACTTCTGGAAGTGGCGCACCTGGTGATGGTCAAGATATTAGAATTAGAGGTACTGGTTCACTTTCTTTAAGTAGTAATCCTTTAATAGTTATTGATGGTATTCCTTTAAACAACGATTCTGTTGGAGGCTCAAGAAACCCACTAAACCTTGTTAACCCTAATGATATAGAAAGCATGGTGGTTTTAAAGGACGCTTCTGCAACAGCTATTTATGGGGCTAGAGGTGGAAACGGTGTTATTATCATAACCACAAAAAAGGGTAAGGATGGTGAATTTAAATTTAATATAAGTTCATCAACCACACACCACACTTCAAGAGATCGTGTAGATGTTTTATCTGCTAATGAATTTAGACAAATTGTAAATACACATCCTCAAGGCGATTCTGATACAGTAGCACTTTTAGGTAATTACGACACAGATTGGCAAGATGAAATTTACAGAAACTCTTTTGGGCAAGACCACTCTTTTACAGCTTTAGGTAGTGTTTTAGGGGTTCCTATGAGAGCTTCTTTAGGGTATTCGGATCATGATGGGATTTTAAAACGTGATAATTTTAAAAGAACTACCGCTGCTTTAAGTGTAACACCTTCTTTTATGGACGACCATTTAAAGTTAGATTTAAATGCTAAAGGACAATACACCGAAAACTTTTTTGCTAACCGTGGTGCTATTGGCTCTGCCAATGTTTACGACCCAACACAACCCGTATACGACGCTAACTCACAATATGGTGGCTATTTTGATTGGACAGACGACACTGGCACACATATTGGTTTAGCACCTACTAACCCTGTTGCTTTACTTAATCTTAATGATGACACATCTGAGGTAAGACGTATTTTAGCAAATGCAAAAGTTGATTATAAATTACACTTCTTCCCAGATTTAACCGCTACAGTTAATGTAGGTATTGACAAGTCTAACAGTAATGGAAGAACTATTACGTCCAACCTTATTCCTACAACCGATGAAGGTGTTACAGATAGAAGCGAATATTCTAGAAACTCTTATTCTCAAGAAAGAACCGATTTATTATTTGATGCATATTTAACTTATAACAAATCGTTCAATGAAGACATTCACAACTTAACTGTTACAGCTGGATATTCATATCAATCTTTCGAATATGATGGTTATAGTTACAGCCTTTTAGATGAAATTAGTGCTATTAATAGCCCAGATAGTGATATTCAGTTTGAATATATAGATAAAAGTAAAAGCGTCTTATTATCGTACTTTGGGCGTTTAAATTATGACTACAAAGGTAAATATTTAGTTACTGGAACATTAAGAGCAGATGCTTCTTCAAAGCTAAATCCAGACGATCGTTGGGGCATTTTCCCCTCTGGTGCTATTGCATGGAATATACACAAAGAAGATTTCTTGAATGAAAGTAATTTATTTAATGAATTAAAATTAAGAGTAGGTTACGGAACTGTAGGTAACGTTAATGGTCTTGGAGATTATTTATTCCTAACACGATATACTGGAAGTAATTCTCTAGCACAATATCAATTTGGTTACGACACAAGTGGAAACCCTCAATATTATCCTACTTATAGACCAGACCCTATTAATAATAACCTAAAATGGGAAATTAGTGAAACATTAAATGTAGGATTAGATTATTCTATCTTAGATAGACGTGTTTCGGGATCTGTTAATGCATATATAAGAAAAACTAACGATCTTATAGCAACATCAACAGTAGATCCTTTTACTAACTTCTCAAATAGAATCGCTGCCAATATTGGAGACATGGAAAACCGCGGTATTGAATTTGACATAACAGCTATTCCTGTAAGATCAGAAGATTTTGAATGGTCTCTAAATTACAATGTCTCGTTTAATGACAACGAAGTAACTAGAATGCCAGACCAACAATATACTGGAGGAATTTCTGGTGGTGTTGGTAATAATATTCAAACACATGTAGAAGGTGAAGCGCCTTATAGTTTTTTAGTGTATCAACAAGTATATGATGAAAACGGAAATCCTATTGAAGGTGCGTTTGTTGATAGAAACGGAGATAATGTTATTAACGATGAAGACAAATTTATTTACAAAGATCCTTATGCTGATGTATTAATGGGGCTTAATACAAATGTAAATTACAAAAAGTGGGATTTATCTGTTCAAACTAGAGCAAGTATTGGTAACTACGCCTACAATAATGTAGCGTCTGGTAATGCCTATTTAAATAATGTTGTACCAGCTAGTAATAACTACTTAACTAATCTACATTCAGAATATTTAAACTCTGGGTTTCAACAAATAACAGACAACACCCTATTAAGCAACTACTTTATCCAAGATGCTTCTTTCTTTAAAATAGATAATATTACTTTAGGCTATACATTAGACAAAGCCATTAAAGATGTGGTAGTTAAACTATATGGTTCTGTACAAAATGTAGCAACCATTACAGATTATGATGGATTAGACCCTGAAATTAATGGTGGTATAGACAATAGTTTCTATCCAAGACCAAGATCGTTTGTATTTGGTGTTAATCTTGACTTTTAAAAAATTGTAATTATGAAAAATATATTTAATAAATTAACTTTTATCCTACTCGCATCTATAACATTAGTTGCTTGTCACGATGATTTAGATCAAGAACCTATTGATCCAGATATCTTTTCTGAATTAGATGTTTACGCTAATGCCAATGAAGCAAAAAGTGCTTTAGCTAAACTTTATGCTGGATTTGCAGTAACTGGTCAACAAGGACCTGCTGGTAATCCAGATTTAAACCCAGATGATATTGATGAAGGATTTTCTCAATTTTCCAGAACTTTATTCTACTTAAACGAGTTAACAACAGACCATTCTGTACTTGGTTGGGGAGATGCTGGTGTTCCAGATATGCATGGCATGTATTGGACAGCTAGTAATGATTTTACCAATGCCATGTACAACCGTTTAGGGCAAGAAATATCATTCTGTAATTCTTTTATAGAAAATGCTTTAGGATTATCCGATGGTGTCGTGCAAACATACATTGCAGAAGCACGATTTTTAAGAGCATTTGCATATTACAACCTACTAGACTTATACGGTAATGTTCCTATTCAAACAACAGTTGCAACTACATTACCAACTCAAAATTCAAGAGAAGAAGTTTTTAATTTTGTAGAATCAGAATTACTTGATATTCAAGATCAATTAGCCTCTAGTGGAAGTAACGAGTATGGTCGTGTAGACGAAGTAGCCGCTTGGGCCTTACTATCAAGATTGTACTTGAATGCTGAAGTGTGGACAGGAACACCGCGTTACGATGACTGTGTTTCTTTCTCTAATGATGTTATGAATTCATCATACACCATTAACACAACAGACGGCAACAATAACGGAACTGCTTACGATGAACTATTCTTAGCCGACAATAACACTAACGGCGCTCAAAGAGAATTTATTTTTGCTTTAAATTTTGATGGTATACAAACGCAAACCTATGGAGGCACAACGTTCCTTGTCCATGGTCAAATAGGCGGCTCTATGACTCCTTCAGATTTTGGAGTTGACAGTGGCTGGGCAGGAATGAGAGTAACAAGTAGTCTAGTTGAAAAATTTGACGATCAAGATATGAGAGGCATGTTCTATTCCGATGGCCAATCATTAGAAATTGAAGAAATTAGTCAATTTAGCAATGGTTATGCTGTTACTAAATTTAAAAATATAGACATAAATGGTGTTCCAGGTGTTGGTACTGGTCAAGATTTAAGAACCGATACCGATTTACCTCTTATTCGTCTTGCCGAAATATATCTAAACTATGCCGAAGCTACCCTTAGAGGAGGCAATGGCGATGTAGGTACTGCTACACAAAAAATAAACGAGTTAAGAACCCGTGCTTATGGGGGAACCACTGGAAATATAACCTCTGGAGACCTAACACTTGATTTCATATTAGATGAAAGATCACGAGAACTATACTGGGAATGTCAAAGACGCACAGATTTAGTGCGCTATAACTATTTTACTACAGGCAACTATTTATGGCCTTGGAAAGGCAATCAACCTAATGGTATTGCTGTAGATTCATATAGAAACCTATTTCCTATTCCAAGTAACACTTTAGCTACAAATTCTAATCTAGAGCAAAACCCTGGATACTAAAAAATTATTACAATGAAACAAATAAAAAACCTTTGTTTAATCTTAACTGTGCTGTTCTTCGCATCATGTAGCGATGATGACTTAAGTAGCGAATTTCAAGCTACAAAAGGCACATTTGGAGATATAATAACACCAGAAGAAGGACAAAGTTATCAACTTAATCCTTACGAAAACCAAACCAACACAGCCATTACTATTACATGGGAGGATGCAGACTATAACACACCAACCCAAATTAATTACACTGTAGAAATGGCAACTGCTGGAACAAATTTTGAAACTCCAATTGTAGTTGGTTCCACTAACTCTACTGTATTAGCTATTAATATCACTGCTTTTAACGGCTATGCTGTTCAAAGTGGTATCCCGCCATTTATTGAAGGGAGTTTAGATGTTAGAGTAAAATCATCTATCGGTTCAGAAGAGGCCAACATATTGTATTCAAGTTCTAAAACTATTATGGTAACACCATTTACAACAGACCTTCCTAAACTAGCCGTTCCAGGAAACCATCAAGATTGGGATCCAGCTACAGCACCTTTATTAGCATCTTCAGCATTTGGTGAAACAGATTACCTAGGATACGTTTGGCTTGATGGCGCATACAAATTTTTAGCACCAAATGTTCTTGGTGAATTTGAATGGGGGAACACCGATTGGGGAGATAATGGAAATTTTGAAGGTATACTACTCGAAAACGATGAAACAGACTGTATTGCAGACACAGCAGGCTATTATCTTGTTGAGGCAAATACTGGCACTTTAATCTATTCAACAACTCCTGTTAGCTGGGGTATTATCGGCGAGGCAACTCCTACAGGATGGGATTCAGATACCGATTTAGTTTACAATAGCGATAATCGTACTTTAGAAGCAGATATAGATTTAACTCCTGGAGCCTTTAAATTTAGAGGTAACAATGAATGGGGCGATTTTGACTTAGGAACCGTTGATAGTGATGGTTTCTTACAAAATGGAGGCGATTTAACTTTTGATGGCCCTGCTGGTAATTACCACGTAGTATTAGACCTATCTAATCCTAGAGAATACACTTACTCTCTAACACAAAACTAATTTACAATGAAAAATCTATTAAAAATATTTTCTGTCTTGTCGCTATTAGCTATAGTGATTAGTTGTAATGAATCAGACGATTTCACATACCTTACACCAGAAGCAAATTTTAGCATTATATCACCAAGTGAAAACGCTGCACTATTATTAGATAGTGAAAACCCCAATAACAATGCCCTAACAGTTGTTTGGGAGGATAATATTTCTGGTGCAGAATCATATACTGTTGAACTATCTTTAGACGAAGAATTTTCCCAACCATATACATTAGGAACATCTTCAAGCAATACGCTTACACTAACAGTAGCAGAACTTAATGCAATGCTGTTAGAGTATAATATTTCAGCTTTAGAAGAAACAGAAGTTTTTCTAAGAATCATTGGAGGCGAATCTATTTCAGAAACATTAAAAATGTTTATCAGTTCGTATCCAGAAAATAACCCAGTAATAACAAATCCAGATAGTACTTTTGAAATTGTTTTATCTGATATTACTGAAGATGAGGTCGCCACAACTATTGAGTGGACAGATCCAGACTTTTCCGAGAACACCTCAGTAGCCATTAACTATTTTATAGAAGCTTCTATTGCAGGGACAGAATTTGCCACAATAGAGAGCTTAGGTAATACTGGAGATAGAAGTTTAGAATTAACCCATGGTCAATTAAATGCCTCGGCTTTAAATTTAGGATTAACTGTTGATGAAGCAGGAAGTATGGATATAAGAGTTCGTGCAGCACTAGAAACAGCTTCTGGAACTCTAGAACGTATATCCGAATTTATAACCATTACAGTAACCCCTTACGAAACAGCATTACCTCCTACATTATATGGTGTTGGAGCAGGTATGCCAGATGCTGGTTGGGTTTGGGACTCTCCTATAGAGTTTGCCTTACAAGGCACAACTTATTCTGGAAACGTTAATTTATCACCAGACAATGGAGGTAACTTTAGATTTTTTGCTCAGCAAGATTGGGGGCCAGATAGTTTTAATTACACATACTATCAAACTAGAGGTTATACCATAGATGAGAATCTGGTTAACGCTAACGATAATGATAATAATTTTCAATTTATTGGTACTGCAGGTGAATATTTTCTTGAAATTGATACTGAAAATAAAACGATAACGTTAGGCCCGCCCGTTTCAGGACCTAACTGTGAATATGACCAACTTTGGATAGTAGGCGCTGGTGTACCAGACGCTGGTTGGGTCTGGGATTCTCCCGTACAACTACCTTGCACAGGAAATGGTGTCTATTCAGGAAATGTAACCCTACAAAACAATTCTGGAATAGATAATAATTTTAGATTCTTTGCTCAACAAGACTGGGGACCAGATAGTTTTAATTATCCTTACTATTCAGACAATGGATACACAATAGACAGTAATTTAGTTAATGCCAACGATGGCGATAGTAATTTTGCTTTCGTAGGAACAACAGGAGAGTACTTTTTAACTATTGATACAATAAATAAAACGATAACTCTAGGGGCAGCTCAAGTAAACTGTGAATTCGACCAATTATGGTTGGTAGGAGCTGGCGTTCCAGATGCCGGTTGGGTTTGGGATACACCTGTTGAGCTCCCTTGTATTGGAGGAGGTGTTTATTCCGCTGAAATAACTCTTGCTAATGATGCCTTTAGATTCTTCACAACAAATGGCGACTGGACCTCTGGTAGAAATTACCCTTATTACGAAAACGAAGGGTATACAATTGATGCTAATTTTGAAAACGCTGGAGATGGTGACAATAACTTTAGCTTTATTGGAACCCCCGGAACATATACTCTAACAATGGATACGGTTAATAAAACGATAACTATTCAATAATAAGTTAAAATAAAAAGGCTATGGAATTCCATAGCCTTTTATGTATTCAAATAAAAACGATGAAACATATATTACATTACATATTTTTTTTCTTGTGCACACTAACGTTATCTGCACAAACTCAAAATGATGTCACTTTCAATGTTAGCCCTTCTGCTTTTGAAGAAAACGATGAAATAACTATCACTGTCTCTAACCTTGATGCTTCTGTTTGGGGCAGCACTAATGGCGAAGATATTTACCTTTGGGCATGGTATTATGACACCAATGGTAATCAAGTTGGCGACTCCCCTACAAATGGTTCATGGAGTGATTCTAATGAAATACAACAATTCACTAATAATGGTGATGGAACTTACACCTTTACCTTAATACCTAGTACTTTTTTCAATGACACAGGAATTAGTCAAATTGGTATGCTTGTTAAAAGTGACGATGGTTCGCAACAATCGCAAGATGAGACATACTATGTTGGGATAATTAATGTATTTCTAAACAATCCAACCTCCGATACTGTTATAATAGAATCTGGAGGAAGCATTAATATAAATGCTTATATGCAATCTGGAGGAAATATTGAAGTAGGCGATTTTGAAGTTTTCTTAAACAACAACTCAATAGCTACAGGTACTGGATTTCCTAACTTTGGGACTACCATTAATAACATTACTGAATCAGGAACTATTCGAGTTGAGGGAACACCTTTTGGGTCTTCAGAATCTGGCGAAGCTTCTTTTGAAGTTGCCATTGCTTCTTTAACACTGGAAACACTTCCACCAGGTTTAGAAGACGGTATAAATTATAACGAAACAGATAATTCTAAAGCAACTTTAGTTTTAGATGCGCCAAATAAAGATTTTGTTTATCTAGCTGGAAGTTTTAACAACTGGAATCCCTATGATACGCATTTAATGAAAAAAGACCCTTCTAGCTCTAAATTTTGGCTAGAATTAACAGGTCTAACCTCTGGTACTAATTACACCTATCAATATTGGATATATGATAACGATCCTGTTAACGGATCTCCTAATGAAGTTAAAACGGCTGATCCATTTTCCACACTTGTATTATCACCTTACGATGATCCTTGGATATCAGCAAACACCTATCCTAATTTGCCAACATATCCTGTAGGACAAGAACGCGAAGTTACCGTGTTAAAAACTGGACAAACACCTTATAATTGGCAAGTAACCAATTTTCAAAAACCCAAAAAAGAAGACCTTATTATTTACGAAGTTCTTATTCGTGATTTTGATAGCGATAGAAACTTCCAAGATTTAATCGACAAAATTGATTACTTCAAAAATCTTAACATTAATGCTATTGAATTAATGCCTGTTATGGAGTTTGAAGGCAACGAAAGTTGGGGATACAATACGTCATTTCATATGGCTTTAGATAAATTTTATGGAACAAAGGATAAGCTTAAAGAGTTTATCGATGTATGCCACCAAAACGATATTGCTGTTATTTTAGATGTTGCGTTAAATCACGCCTTTGGCAGGAACCCAATGGTTAGAATGTGGATGGACGATCCCGATGGCGATGGCTGGGGCGGACCAAGTAGCGAAAATCCTTATTTTAATCAAACACCTAGACATAGTTACAATGTTGGTAACGATTTTAACCACCAAGAGTCTAGAACACAATATTATGTACAACGTGTTGTTAAGCATTGGATTGAAGAATTTAATATTGACGGTTTCCGTTGGGATTTAACCAAAGGATTTACACAAAACTGTTCTGAAAGTGACGAAGGTTGTACCAACTCATACCAGCAAGATCGTGTAGATGTTTTAAAATCTTATGCAGATTATAGCTGGAGCTTAGATCCTGATCATTATGTGATTTTTGAGCATCTTGGAGGTACTTCGGAAGAACAACAATGGGCTAACTACCGTATAAATGAAGGCAAAGGTATTATGATGTGGAAAGAAATATGGAACGATTATAAAAACCTAGCTCAAGGAAATTCAGGAAACATCAACGCTATGGGCAACGTAGCAAATGGTTTTACAGAAAAAAGAGCCCTTGGTTATCCAGAAAGTCATGATAAAGACCGCATTATGTACGAAATGCTTCAATTTGGAAACAGTAGTGGCGGATACGATGTTACTAATTTAAACACGGCTCTAGAAAGAATGTCGTCTATTGGCGCTATTTCTTTAACTATTCCAGGACCAAAAATGATTTGGCATTTTGCCGATTTAGGTATGGATATTTCTATTTGGACTTGTGATAATGGTTCAGTAAACACAGACTACGATGGCAATGATGATGGCGATTGTAAATTAAGCACAAAACCACAACCACAATGGACTAATAACTGGTTAAGTGATGCCAATAGAAGTCAAATTTATAACGATTGGGCAAGGTTAAACTATTTAAAAATTAACGAAGCTGTTTTTGAAGGTGATTATGCTATAAACTCTGGAAATACAACGCCAAGAATTTATATTTGGGATGATAACATTCCTGCTAACGAATTAAAAAATGTTGTGATTTTAGCAAACTTTGGCGTAACCACCCAAAATATTGTTCCAGATTTCCCTTATACAGGAACTTGGTACGATTTAATGGACGAAACTGGAAATACTTCAATTAACGTAACTAGTACAACGGCTACGATAAGTATTCCAGCTGGACAATTTAGAATTTATGGTAATGCTGCATCTACATTAAGTATTGACGATGTGAGACAACAACCACTTTCTATTTACCCTAATCCAGCAAACGATGCATTTTACATAAACACTGAAGTAAGTAATGTAAAAATTATAGACTTAAATGGAAAGGTTGTACAAGAATTCAACGGTAATTTCTCAAAGAATCACGCCTTCGATATTTCTGAACTTGCCAAAAGTCTATATATCGTGAAAGCAAAAAACAACTCAGGAGCTATAAAAACCACTAAACTTGTAAAGTTCTAAGTCAACTTTAAAACAATTATTGTCTTGAGTAAAAAAGCTTCAACATGATGTTGAAGCTTTTTGTTTAATATAAATTATCGGCTAAATGCTTTAATGTTTGTGCAGCCGTTTCTGGAGTTATATCCCGTTGTGCCATGCCAAACATTTCGTAACCTACCATAAACTTCTTTACAGTGGCACTTCGTAATAATGGCGGATAAAAACTCATATGCCAATGCCAATGATCGTTATCTTCGCCATTTGTTGGTGCTTGATGAATTCCACTAGAATAAGGAAAAGACGTATTAAATAACTTATTGTAAGCTCTTGTTAGCACTGAAATAGCTTCAGCAAACAAAATGGTTTCTTCCCGTGGTAATATGGTTATGTCTTCTTGTGGTTGTTTTGGAACAATCATCACTTCATAAGGCCATACAGCCCAAAAAGGCACTAAAACTACAAAAGCTCTATTTTCAAAAACAAGACGTTCTTTAAGTTTTAATTCTTGCTTTAAATAATCTTGAAGCAAGGTTTTTTGATGTGTTTTAAAATATGCTTTTTGCTGACTATCTTTTTTCACAACTTCATTAGGCAAGGTTGATTGACTCCAAATTTGACCGTGTGGATGCGGATTACTACATCCCATTACAGCGCCTTTGTTTTCAAAAATTTGCACGTAATTTATATTAGGCTGTTTTCCTAAGGATACATATTCACTTTGCCAGGTATGAACTACCTTTTGAATATCCTTTACATTCATATCGGCTAAGGATTTGGAATGGTCAGGGCTAAAACAAATCACTTTACAAATACCTTGTTCGGCTTCCGCTTTAATTAAACCATCGTTAACCGAAAACTGCTTAGAATCTTTTTGAAGTGCCGAAAAATCATTTACAAAAACATAAACATCATTATAATCTGGATTTGTTTCTCCATTAGCGCGCGTATTTCCTGCGCATAAATAACAATTTGGGTCGTGAGAAGGTCGTTGTTCTTTACTAGGTTCTTCTTCCTGCCCTTGCCAAGGTCTTTTGGCTCGATGAGGAGAGACTAACACCCATTCACCTGTTAATGGATTGTAACGTTTATGTGAGTATTCTTGGATATTTTCCATAACTATTTTTTAATTTATACGGTGCGTTCCTTGTGATAATTCAACAAAATAAATAGAACAGTCTTTATGAAATTGGGCTTTATATTTTTTAGATATATTAGTTGAAAATGTATTTACAGCCTGTTTTTTTATAATATTAATTGCACAACCACCAAAACCGCCACCCATCATTCTTGCGCCAATAACGTTTGGGTTTTCTTTTGCTTGGTCAACTAAAAAATCAAGCTCTTTACAACTTATTTTAAACTGATGTTGCGCCCCATAATGTGCTTTAAACAACAAATCGCCAAAGCCTTTAATATCTCCTTTTTTCAAGAAATCGCCAGCATCAAGAACACGCTTATTTTCTTGAATAACATATAATGCTTTTTGATATTCGCTTTCTGAGAGTTGATTTTTAATAGTCCCCAAAGTTGCTTCTGTAGCGTCTCTTAAAAAATCAACATTCAATAAGGAAGCCACTTTCTCGCAAACGGCTCTTCTATCGTTATACTCGGCATCTACCAAATTATGACTTACGTTTGTGTTTATTAACATCACTTGATAATCATTAAACTCCAATGGATAAGTGTCTGCGTGTAATGTTCTACAATCTAGTAATAACGCGCGATCCTTTTCACCAAACATACTGGCATATTGATCCATAATACCACAACGAACACCCACATAATTATGTTCGGCTTTTTGGGAAATGGCTATCATTTCTTCTTTAGTTAATCCCAGTTGAAACAATTCATTCAAACCAAAAACAACACTATTTTCTAAGGCTGCAGAAGATGATAATCCCGCGCCTTTAGGAATATCGCCACCAAATACAACATTAAAAGGCTCAATATTTATGTCGCGTTTTTGAAGTTCACCCACAACACCAATAATATAATTACGCCATTGACCGTTTGGAATGGGCTTTATGTCATTTAATGCAAACTCATAGGTTTCTTCCAAATCGCTAGCAACAATCTTACAAGTTGAACTATTGCTTTTACTAATAGCCGTAACAATACCCTTGTTTATGGCGGCAGGAAACACAAATCCTTCATTATAATCGGTGTGTTCTCCTATTAAATTAATGCGTCCAGGAGAATGTATAATCAATGGATTTTCACCAAACTTCTCCTGAAATTGTTTTGTTATATAAGCTGTTAATTCTGTATTCATTTGCCTTCTAATTCAACGGTCCATTGTAATTTATAAACGTCGTCTGGTTGCAGTATTTGAAGTCCTTCTTGTGTATTAAAGCAATTAGCTGGTGCTGTTTGTGGCTCTATGGCCATAGATTTTCGGTCTTCTGGCGTATATAGCTGTAAGTAGTTGTTTTTGGACGAACTGCTTATTTTTATTTGATAGTCTGGTGTTTTAAGCTGAATTTCATTGGAGTGCAATTCAAAACAATCATCAAATACTTGATTGTTTATTGTCTCAAAGCCATTCCAATTGATTACTGTTTTCCCATTAGGAATCATTTTATCATCAACTAAAAGTTTTTCAGTACTTTTTATAGACAACTCACTATTCTCTAGATTTGACGTTTCAAAATACGGGTGCCAACCCAAAGCAAATGGAAACGCCTTAATATCGGTATTTTTCACTAGAACTTCTATATATAACACAGACATTGTCAATGTATATGTGACCGAAATATCAAACGTAAAAGGAAAGCCTTTTTCTGGTGTATGTTGCGAAAAAGTTAAGACAACTTCATTTTCAGTTTGGCTTTCAATCGTGAAGTTTTTATTAAATACCAATCCGTGAATGGCATTATGCGAATCGATATCGGGTGACCCTTTTTCCAATTGATACAACGCATCATTAAACTCATATTCTCCATTCTTGATACGGTTTGGAAACGGAAACAAAATAGATGATGCAAAGGGCTTTTTATTATGTTTTGAAATAATAGTTTTCCCTTGTAAAACAAGGTCTTTTAAGGCAGCACCAAAAGACAAATCTACTTTGGCGTAAGTATTAGTTTCTTGAGTTTTTAAAGCTACCGTTTTTATATGTTCGCTGTTATCTATCATTATAATGAGTTCCTAATAATTAATGTATTGGGATTTTCCACACTCGCTTTTTCATTATTAGCAAGCATTTGTGCTAATCGTTTTCCCATAGTTTTAAAATCGGTTGAAATAGTAGTAATCCCATTTTCCACAACTTCTTTAAGCAATGTTTCATTGTATGATATAATACCTACATCTTCACCAACTTTGTAGTTTTGTTCTTTGATTTTTTTGATTAAAAAAATTAAATCTCGATCATCTAAAACCACATAAACTTCACCTTTTTTTATGTCTCTATACTCCAACGAGTCTATAATATCACAAGGAAAATCTACCGATTTCTCAAATTTCCGGAAACCGCTTATCATTCCTTTTGGCTGCTTTTTATCTGAAAACAACAAGGTTATTTTTTCATATTCTTTAATGAGGTAAAAGGCACTGTTGAGATTACTAAAAATCGTTTCTTCAAAATTTTGATGAACTGATGGAAAATGCATTAACGCTTCTGATGTTTGATCGAGAAGATACACTTTATCCTCTGGCAATTTATCCAAGACCATATGAGTATCTGGTAAATTTGCAGGCATCACAACATAATAATTATAATTACCTATACTATCGTAAATATGCTTTTGAAATACATTAAAACTAAAGTGATGAAAGAAAATATCTACTTGAATGTCGTCATCCAATTCTTGTAAAAAAGCATAATATAACTCCTCTTTAAAAGCATTTAATTCATCAAACAACAAAAAAATCTTTTGTTTAACACCTACATCTTCACTTTTCACATAATAGCCTTTTCCAGAAATCGACTCGACAATACCACGCATTTTCAACTCGTTAAAAGCCATTAAAACGGTATCCCGAGACAAATCAAATTTATTTCGAATACTATTTATAGATGGTAATTTATCTCCTTTTTTAAGTAATCCGCTAGACAGTCCGTCTTCTACCGAAGAAACTATTTGCTTATACTTTGGCACACCTAATTTTTCTGAAACCGAAATAATACTCATAATACAAAGATATAAAAACTGGTAGGTACTAGTAGGGTTTTTGAGGAAAAAATTTTAAATTCGCATAATACACAACTGTTTTTACATAATTTAATGATTTAAAGGATTAATTATTATGAAATCTCTCAGCAACATCCACATAATTGTATTGTTTATATTGTCTTTTATTGCGTGTTCATCAGACAGCGATAATTCAAATAACACCAGCTCAACAGACGACGACCCAAATCCACCTGTTGAAAATTCGTTTTATTACGGCGCCGATTTATCCTATGTTAATGAAATGGAAGATTGTGGTGCCACATACAAAGATGCCAATGGTAACACCAAAGACCCATATACCATTTTTCAAGAAGCAGGAACAAACTTGGTTCGTGTTCGTCTTTGGCACAATCCAACTTGGACCAATTACTCAACCCTTGAAGATGTAAAAACAACCATTCAACGTGCCAAAGCTAAGGGAATGGATGTATTATTGGATTTTCATTATTCCGATACTTGGGCAGATCCTAGCAAACAAGAAATTCCAGCTGCTTGGTTGAGCGAAATTGATAATACAGAAGCTTTAGGAGAGTTACTTTACAACTATACCTACAACACACTAGAAGAATTATCAGACAACAATTTATTACCCGAAATTGTACAAGTTGGAAACGAAATTAACGGAATGATTTTACAACAAGGTGAACTGGTTTGGCCTATTGATTGGGAACGAAACGCACACTTAATCAATAAAGGTATTGAAGCTGTTAGACATATTTCAACCGAAAAAAATAAAGACATACAAGTTATGCTTCACATTGCCCAACCCGAAAATGGTTTATGGTGGTTTGAGCAAGCTACGGATAATGGTATAACCGATTATGATTGGATTGGACTTTCGTATTACCCTATTTGGAGCGACTACAACCTTAACAATGTTGGCACAGCATTAAGCACACTAATAAACACATACAACAAACGTTTAATGATTGTTGAAACAGCCTACCCATTTACTATGACAGATAATGACAATGCAGGCAATATTTTAGGTAACGATGCCTTGGTATCTGGCTATTCTGCTACACAACAAGGGCAATTAGGCTATTTAAATCAATTGCAATCTATAGTTAAAAATGCTGGTGGCGAAGGCATTGTATATTGGGAACCTGCCTGGGTATCTACCAGCTGTTCCACACAATGGGGACAAGGCTCGCATTGGGATAACGCCACGCTTTTCGACCATAATAATCAAGCCACTTTGGGAATGCAATTTTACAACGGTTCACAAGACAATTAATAATGATATACAGAAGCCTTCTTTTCATAGTACTATTAATATTTTTTGGATGTTCTAAAACAGATAGCAACACGACCACTCGAGAAGTCATCTCCCTAAAAGAAGGGTGGAAATTCCAAAAAGGGAGTCACCCAAACGCTATTTCAATTGGCTATGATGACACCAACTGGGAATCTGTAACTGTACCGCACGATTGGGCAATTTATGGTCCTTTTGACAAAGAAATAGACAAACAAGACGTAGCAATTGTTCAAAACGGAGAAACTGTAGCTACTGAAAAAACAGGGCGAACAGGCGCTTTACCTTACATAGGTGAAGCTTGGTACCGAAACACATTTGATATTCCTAATTACAATGAAAATAAAAAAGTCTTAATTCTTTTTGAAGGCGCAATGAGCGAACCTGAAGTCTTCATCAATGGAAAAAAAGTAGGTGAATGGAAATATGGCTATGCTTATTTCTATTTTGATATTTCTAAACACATAAAAGCGACAAACAACACCCTAGCTGTAAAGCTAAATAACAATGGCTTATCTTCAAGGTGGTATCCTGGTGCTGGGTTATACAGAAATGTGCGCGTGATTGTAAAAAACCAAGAAAGCATCGATCAATGGGGAACTTTTATTACAACACCCAATATCACCGATAAAATTGCTCAAGTAAATGTAAAAACCAATGTTACGGGAGATAACCTAAAGTTAATCACCACTATTTTTGATGCTGAAAGCAACGAAGTTGTTTCAAATGAAACTACAGCACGTTTTGGCAATCAGTTTGAACAAAATATTGCTGTCAACAATCCTGTTTTATGGGACACTGAAAATCCATATCAATATACAGCTGTTTCAAAATTATACGCTGGTAATATCCTAAAAGACGAAGTCACCACAAAATTTGGAATACGTGACATTAAATATGATAGAGAATCTGGATTTAATTTGAATGGGGTTCCAACTAAATTTAAAGGTGTTTGTCTACACCACGATTTAGGCCCTTTGGGAACAGCCGTAAACAAATCGGCTTTAAGGCGTCAATTAAAAATATTAAAAGATATGGGAGTCAACGCCATACGCAGTTCCCACAATATGCCTTCGTTTGAACAATTGGAACTATGTGATGAAATGGGCTTTTTATTTTTGGCCGAAAGCTTTGATGAATGGAAAAAACCAAAAGTAAAAAATGGCTACAACCTCTATTTTGACGATTATGCCGAAAAAGATATTGTAAACCTTATAAAAGCAACCAGAAATCATCCATCTATTGTAATGTGGAGTTCTGGTAACGAAGTGCCAGACCAATGGGGTAGCGAAGGTGTAAAACGTGCCAAATGGTTACAAGACATTTTTCATCGTGAAGACCCTACACGTCCAGTTACCGTAGGTATGGATCAAGTAAAAGCTGTTATGGAATCTGGTTTTGGAGCCATTATGGATATTCCTGGTTTAAATTATCGTGTTCATTTATACGAAGAAGCTTACGAGCGATTTCCACAAGGATATATTTTAGGTTCCGAAACAGCTTCAACCGTAAGTTCTCGTGGCGTTTATCATTTTCCTGCTAAAAAAGGGAGTATGATACAACACGACGATTATCAATCGTCATCTTACGATTTGGAATATTGCAGTTGGTCAAATCTTCCTGAAGACGATTTTATCTTGCAAGATGACAAGCCTTGGGTTTTAGGCGAATTTGTTTGGACAGGATTTGATTACTTGGGCGAACCAACACCTTATGACGAAGTATGGCCTTCACGAAGTTCCTACTTTGGTATTAACGATTTAGCTGGATTGCCAAAAGACCGCTATTATTTGTACAGAAGCCGATGGAACACCAAAGACGAAACCCTTCATATATTACCACACTGGAATTGGAAAGGTCGCGAAGGCGAAATCACACCTGTTTTTGTGTACACAAACTACAATAGCGCCGAATTATTTTTAAATGGAAAAAGTTTGGGCGTTCAAACCAAAAACAATAGCTCACCACAACACCGTTATCGTTTAATGTGGATGGACGTTACATACGAACCCGGAACTTTAAAAGTCGTTGCTTTTGATGATCAAGGTAATCCAGCAGCTGAAAAAGAAATAAAAACCTCTGGAAAACCACATCAATTGGTTTTGGAGCCTGACACCACAACCATAAAAGCCAATGGCGAAGATATTGCCTTTGTAACGGTTTCGGTAGTCGACAAAAATGGCATTCCTTGTCCTACAGCTACTAATCAATTAAAATTTAAAGTGGAAGGCAAAGGTGTTTATCGTGCTGCTTGTAATGGTGACGCAACATCGTTAGAGATGTTTCATTTACCAACTATGAAATTGTTTAGCGGCAAACTTGTTGTTTTGGTACAATCTACAAAAGAAGCTGGTAATATTTCGCTTACGGTATCTGGGAAAGACCTACAGCCTGCAAAAGTTGAATTAAAATCAGTACAATAAGTTATATTATAAAATAACAACATGTAACGTTTTAAGGACTTTTTCGTCTAAAGAGGCATAAACGCTTTTTTTTAGTTAATTTTGCATTATGTCTATAAACACAGATTTTGAATCGCCTTTATTTTTAAAAATTGGTTTTGGTAAACTCCTGGACCAATACGAGCGTCTTGCATCAAGTGAAAACACCTTGAGTTCGCAACGCGCAAAGGCTGTATTACAAATCGCTGAAAAGAACCCTAAACTTAGAGAAGGATTTACAGACACCAAATTAATAGAAACGTTTTCTGAAGATATTAACGAGATCCTCCAAGATTCGTTTAGCGACCTATTAACTCAGAACGAAATTAAAACCGCAGGATTACCGTTTTGCGATGTTTTATTTAGGTCTTCGCAACGCTTTAAGGACATTATAAAAGATGCTGGAAATAACTTTACGCCTACCATCATCAACATGCCAGATGAAGATTTTTATATTGTTGGTTGCGCCGCTATTTTAAAATATCATTACCATTTCGACCTTAATTTCAAAAGACCTTTCTATTATAAAATTCCAGACAAAAATGGCGTTATTAGGTATTATAAAATAACTTATAATGCCGACTTTACAGAGATAATAAAAACAGACAAAGCTCCTAATTTATCTGAAGACGACATTAGCTTACTTCTTGACAACTTTGACAACATAGACCTTTGGAAAGAAAAATTTCCTCCTCATAGCTATATTATGAAGGGATTTGTCATATCAAACATGTTTGATATTACAGACGATCAATCTATTTCAAACATTAAATCAAGCCTCATTAAAATTGAAAACCCAAAAGACGCAAGTTTCATTTCAGATTTTGAAGACGTTTTCAGGGCATTTTATAAAATTAAAGATATTAATGTAGGTTTCTCGTTATACGACAGAAAAGAGGATTCTTTTGAAAGGTTTTTTGGTGAAGACATACACAGTTATATTATAAACGACTTTGAAAAAGAGCATTGTCTCGATGCACTATGTAATAATAGCTATGAAAAATTACTAAAAGACAGAAAGCTTTTTGCCATCTCTGATGTTGATTTACAATATCACCGGTCTAGAGGTAAAATTTCCTACATTAAAGTGTTACACAAACAAGGTATTAAAAGTGCTATTTTTGCCCCTATTGCCAATGAAAAAGGCCTCATGGGTATTTTAGAATTAGTCTCATATACCTCGAGAGCACTTAACAGCATAAACGCCAATAAGCTTAATGAGGTTATGCCTTATATTGTTGCTGCCGTTGAACGCTCTAAAAACGCACATGAACATTTGGTTGATGCTGTTATACAACAAGAATGCACCTCTATTCATCCTAGTGTACATTGGCGCTTTAGAAAAGCTGCGATAAACTTTATAAACAAAAATATTTATCTAAATAAAAACACCACGTTTGAAAAAATAATATTTAGAAATGTATATCCTTTATTTGGACAGATTGATATTAAAGGCTCCTCAAATGCCAGAAACGAAGCCACACAACAAGATTTAAAAAAACAATTAAAGGAGACCGTTTCGCTACTTAAAAAAGCATATAAGTTTAACAGCATGCCTGTTTACGAGCAGGTATTATTTCAAACTGAAGAATATCTTGAACTTTTAAATAACAACTTTAAAGTTGACAGCGAACATAAAATTGGTTTATTTTTAAAACATGATGTTTATCCTTTATTAGATTTACTTCTTAAAAACGATGATTCTTTATCTAACTCAATTCATAAGTATAAATCAAAAATAGATACGGATTTAAAGGTGTTTTACCACCACAGAAACCAATTTGATGACACGGTTAAAATTATCAACCGCTCCATGTCGAGGCTTCTAGACAAGCGTCAAAAAGATGCCCAACAGATGTACCCACATTTCTTTGAGCGTTTTAAAACCGATGGTGTTGAGCACAACATGTATATTGGTGAGTCTATAACAAGAGAAGATAGTTTTAGCGATATTTATCTTTATAATTTGCGTTTGTGGCAAATGCAAGTTATGTGTGAAATGGAAAACGAATTTTACAACAAAAAAGAGGATTTCTTGGTACCACTAAATGTGGCTTCTTTAATTTTAGTTTTTAACCAACCTATGTCTATTAGGTTTAGAATGGATGAAAAGAAATTTGATGTTGACGGCACTTACAACGCTAGATACGAAGTCGTTAAAAAACGTGTTGATAAAGCTTTTGTAAAAAACACCAATCAACGTATTACCGAGCCTGGAAAACTTTCTATTGTTTACTCTCAAAAAGAAGATGAAGAAGAATATTTACGCTATGTAAAGTTTCTTCAGCATAAAAACATGTTAGATAAAAATGTTCAAATAGTAGAACTAGAAGATTTACAAGGCGTTACAGGACTTAAAGCTATAAAAGTTGGTATACTGTATAAAAGCACCTTAAAAAACACTTCAAAAAGCAGCTCTAAAGCATATTATAATTACGATGATTTAATGCAGGTTATAAAAGCTTAATGACCACCTTGCATGATATTAAACGAAATACCAAAAGCTAGTATAGATACAACAATTCCTACCATAAAAATAGAATAGGTAATTCTAAGTATTCTGTATTTTCTATCTAAAACTTTTCCTAAAAAGTATAAATCTTTAGTTAAGGAACTGTACACATAATCTTTATCTTGTAGTAATTCGTTAACCGCCCATTCAAACTCTTCAAGTTTCATTTTATGAAAGTTTCCAAAAAACGTGAGGTTAACGTTTTTGTTTTCCACATCTTCTTTGGTAAACTCGCCTCTAGTAATATTAGGTCGTGTTGCTATAATAGAAAGCACTATAGAAATTAAACTAAACAGTACAAAAATAACTGTTGGCCAAATTAAATATGCATTAGAAGGATTATCTAACTTTGACAATAAGTTTGAAATAATAAGCGATATAATTATAGCATTGACTGATAATAAAATATTGGCTTTTGTATCGGCTATATCGCTTAGTTTAATATGGTTTCTAAGCGCCACTCTATAAAAGGTTTGCACGCCACGCTCTGGACTTTCCTTTTTATACTTTGCGCGTAATTTTTCTTTTTCAACACGCTCGGCTTTCTTTTTCTTTTTCTTAATTAAATTGGTTAAGTTTTTCTCCTTTTGTGGCTGCCAATTTTTAATAGCATATTCGGTAAAAAATTTATGCTTTTCGGCCAACATTTTAATATTTTCCTCCAACCATTCGTCATGGGTGTAATAAACTACATCTCTTATTTCAAGTTCTTTTCTTAATAGCTCACTTGTTTCTTCAAAATATTTTTTTCCAAAATGCGAGGTATCTGAATCACACAAAATTTGCTCTAATAACGTTTTAGGAACTTCATCAAGACAAGTTGCCAAAATACAACGTTCTACACCACTTACAATCTCTGAAGACACGTTATTATCTTCTAAAAAATGTTTGGCAACCTTTGCCGATTCTTTTTCATGCTGTTTTGTAGAAGTAGCATAACCTACATCATGGAAAATGGCGGCTAACCTTACAATTAACATTTCATCTTCGCTTAACTCTAGGGCTTCAAGTATCTCGTTAACACTCTTTAGAACACGTTCTGTATGTATATAATTATGATATAAAAACGTACTAGAAAGCTGAGTTTTAAAAAGATTAAATACAAAATCAACCGATTGTTGCTCTAATGTAGTCATGATTGTAGTTTGATTATATAATGACAAATGATTTCTGAAAAGTTTTGTCTATTTTTAAGTTGAAAACTTTCAAATTACAGTAAAAGTAATTTTTTTTGAAAGAAAAACATAAACCTAACGACAACATCGTTACTTTTAGCTTTTGTTTTCTTTAATATGACGCATTTAAAACTTAGCAGATTTCTCTCTCTATTTCTTATAGCTTTTCTAGCTATTAGCTGCGCCACATTTAAAACGCAATATAAACATATTGAAGAGGACTACAGCCTAAGTAACAAACCTATTGCCCATACGTTTTATCTTATTGGTGATGCAGGAAACTCCCCCATAGGAACCTCAACAAAAGCTCTTCAGCATTTTAAACAAACTTTAGAAACTGCTAATAAAAATAGTACGGCATTATTTTTAGGTGATAACATTTACCCTAAAGGTATGCCAAAAAAGGGCAAAAAAGGAAGAGATTTCGCCGAACACCAATTACATGTTCAAACACAAGCTGCAAAAGACTTTAAAGGAAGAGCCATTTTTATTCCAGGAAATCACGATTGGTACAGCGGTTTAAATGGTCTTGAACGTCAAGAAGACTATATTGACGATGCTTTAGGGAAAAATTCCTTTTTACCAGAACACGGTTGCCCATTAGAGCGCGAAACTATTTCTGATGATATAGAGCTTATTATTGTCGATTCTGAGTGGTATTTAACCAATTGGAACAACCACCCAACCATGAATGACGAGTGCGACATAAAAACCCGAGAAGTTTTTTGGGATGAGTTTGAAAGCGATGTGAAAAAATCACGAGGCAAAACAACTGTTATTGCTCTGCATCATCCTTTATTTTCTTTTGGCCCACACAATGGCAAGTATTCGTTTCAAGAGCATTTAAAACCTGTTCCTGGTTTAGGTACACTAAAAAATGTACTTAGAAAAACTACTGGAGTTGTTCCTGCCGACATACAATTTAAACGCTATAACGAGTTTAGAAAACGTATGATTAGAATTGCTCAAGAAAACGATCGTGTTATTTTTGTATCTGGGCATGAGCATAGTTTGCAATATATAGTTCAAGATAATTTACCTCAAATAATTAGTGGCTCTGGATCTAAATCCACAGCAACCAAGTTAGAAGCTGGCGCACAATTTACCTCAAGCAATAACGGTTTTGCTAAATTATTAATTTATGAAGATGGGTCTTCAGCTGTTGAATATGTCGATTCCAACACAAAAGAATCACTTTTTACCACTGAAATTTACACCTCTAAAACGCTTCCACAAAAAACTTTTAAAAAGCATTATAACCCTACTGTAACCGCTTCGGTTTACACACCAGAAGAAACCGAAAAATCTAAGTTTTATAGGTTTTTATGGGGTAATCGCTATCGCAACGCTTACAGCACTCCTATTTCTACAAAAACAGTTATGTTAGATACGTTAATGGGCGGTCTAACTCCAATACGAAAAGGAGGTGGAACACAATCTAACTCCTTACGATTGGCCGATTCTACAGGAAAAGAATTTGTCATGCGTGGGTTGCGTAAAAACGCGCAAAATTTCATCCAATCGGTCGCTTTTAAAGATCAATATGTAGAAGGTCAATTTAGCAACACCTACACTGAAGGTTTGGTTTTCGATGTCTTTACAGGGTCGCATCCTTATGCACCTTTTATAATAGATAATCTTTCAACTCCAATTAATGTATTACATACTAATCCAAAGCTTTACTACGTCCCTAAACAAGAGACATTTTTAGAATATATTGACACCTTTGGCGATGAATTATATATGATTGAAGAACACGCTGGAGACGACCACGGGCATCTTAAAAGCTTTGCTTATTCAGACGAGCTTATTGGAACTGATGATATGTTTTTAGAAATACGCTCTGATGAAGATATTATTATTGACGAGGCCGCTTTTATTCGTGCCAGATTATTTGATATGCTAATTGGCGATTGGGATAGACATGCCGATCAATGGCGTTGGGCAACCACAAAAGCAGATAAGAAAGTTGTCTACCAGCCTGTGCCTAGAGATCGCGATCAAGCGTTCTCTAAAATTGGCGATGGGTTTTTGTTCTCCATAGGGCGTATTCTTATACCACTGGCTAGAAAATTTCAAACTTACGATACCCAATTAAAAGACATTAAATGGTTCAACTTAACACCTTATAAATTAGATGTTGTACTCACATCGCAATCTGATAGTACTATTTGGGAGGAACAAGCCAAATACATACAAACACATTTAACCGACCAAGTTATTGATAAGGCTTTTGAAGACTTCCCCGAAGGAGTTAAAAACAGCACCACCAACACGATTAAACAACAGCTTAAGGAAAGGCGTTCTCACCTATTAAAAATGGCTAAAGATTATTACAACATCGTTTCTAAAACTGTTGTTGTTCAGGGCACAGATAAAGACGATTGGTTTGATATTGAACGCTTACCCAATGGACAGACAAAAATTATTGGCTACAGAATAAAAAAAGGAAAAAAAGCCGATGTATTTTTTAAACGCACCTTTACCTTGTCTGAAACCAAAGCCATTTGGCTCTATGCTCTGGATGACGATGATGTTTTACACGTTCACGGAAATAGCAATAAATATATTGCAATGTACCTTATTGGTGGCCAAAACAATGATATCTACACTATAGAAAACGGTAAAAAAGTATTTGTTTACGATTTTAAATCGAAACCGAATACCTTTAAAACTACAAAAGGGCGTGTTACATTAACAGATGACTACGATATAAACATTTACGACTATGAAAAGCCTAGTTTTAATGCTTTCGCAGTAGCGCCAATTTTAGGATACAATCCAGATGATGGTGTAAAACTAGGCTTATCCGGAACCTATACCGTTAATGGTTTTAAAAGAAACCCTTTTACCGAACAACACAAACTATCTGCAGCATACTATTTTGCAACACAAGGATTTGATATGGAGTACGAAGGGGAATTTGCTCAAGTAATTAATGATTTTAATTTGGGGCTTAACGCCAGATTAACAAGCCCTAACTACAGCATTAACTTTTTTGGGTTTGGCAACGAAACAATAAACCCTAACTATATTAATGATCATATTTACGATTTAGACTACAACCGTGTTAAATTAAGTGCCTTTAAAATTGCTCCTAGCCTTATAAAACGTGGCGACTTGGGAAGCAAAACTTCGTTAAAACTTCTATACGAAACCATTGAAGTAGAACAAATACAACATCGTTTTATAAACACCTACTATAATAATACTCTTATTGAAAATAGAAACCACTACGCTGGCTTGGAGCTTTCTTATGCATTTCAAAATAAAGATTATACTGCTTTTCCTACTTTAGGTATGTCTTTTGGTATTACAACAGGCTATAAAACCAATATCGATAATCATAAAGACTTTGGATATATTATTCCAGATATGAGTATAGATTACAAACTTATTTCAAATGGAAAATTAGTATTAGCTTCAAAACTAAAAGGGCATTTTACGATAGGAAATGAATTTGAATTCTTCCAAGCCGCATCAATTGGTGCTAGTAATGGCTTAAGAGGCTACAGAAACGAACGTTTTACTGGTAAAAATGCATTTTACCAATTAACCGACATACGCTACCTCTTTGACAAAATGCGTACAGGATTACTTCCTATTAATGTAGCGCTTTATGGCGGGTTTGATTATGGTCGTGTTTGGCTAGAAAATGATTTTTCTAACACATGGCACACCTCATATGGTGGAGGAATCATGATTATTGGCGCCGAAATGCTTACGGCTAATATTTCATTATTTAACAGTAATGAAAACCCTAGATTTGCATTTGGTTTAGGGGTGTTATTTTAATTGATACATATTACCTCCTTCACTACCATTTCTCTCATCTGTAATAATTATGGTATCATTTTTAAAACAAAGCCCTTCTTTTTGCGAATTATGCTTAAATGGAACTTTTTCAATGTCTCCATTAAAAAAATTGTCGCTAGAATAATTACTTAGCTTCCATAGTTTATCATGATTAAGCAAAATAACTGTTTTTCCATCGCTAGAAATATCGGCAGAGGTTATTTTTGTTTTTTTTCCTTTTAATTTAAATTTTGTTACAAATTTTGCCTTCTGTTCTCCTATCTCATTTTTAACTTTAATCATTATAGCTGATTTCTTCTCTTTACTAAAAATGTAAAAATAGTTTTGATATAGAAAAAAGCCTTCAAAATCTTCAGACTTCATTTTTTTTGGCAATTTAAATTCTATAACCTCAGCAGTAGTTTCTGTTTTATCTTGTGGATTAGTTACTTTATAAATTTGAAATTTTTTACGCTTTTTAGAATTGTTACCAAAATCGCCAATGTAAATATTCCCTAAATTATCTGAAGTTAAATCTTCCCAGTCCTTATTTTTACTATTTAAAATCCTTACCTCGGATATTAAATTCCCCGTATCATCTAGACCATAAAGCACATTATCATTTCCCGAATCTTCTATCACCCAATATAGATCTGATTGCGTTATGGTTTCGACCGCAGAAACTTCTTTTAAGTTGTTTTCTATATCGCCCATAAACTTTAGGTTCCCAAAATTACAGGACACTAAGGTTACCCCTAAAGCCAAAAATAACTTCTTAACAACTATCATTTTATATAAATTAGCTTAATGTAAAACATGGTTATACAAAACTAAAAAAACCACCATTAAAAAATGGTGGTTACTTAAAAACTAAACTAATTCAGTGAATATTTACTGAGCTGTCCATCCGCCATCAAGAACAAATTCTGAGCCTGTAATGGTTGATGACGTTTCTTTTGCCAATAATAAAGCCATATCGGCTAAAGATTCTATAGGCACAAACGATTTTACGGCTTGTTTTTTTAACATCACATTTGTTATAACTTCTTCTTCTGACATGTTATGAGATTTTGCCTGATCTGGAATTTGTTTCTCCACCAGAGGTGTTCTTACATATCCAGGACAAATAGCATTGCATGTAATATTGTACGGCGCACCTTCTAAACCAAGTACTTTTGTCATACCGATAACACCATGTTTAGCGGTAACATAAGCTGTTTTATATTCTGAAGCGCGGAGCCCGTGTACAGATGAAACATTAATAATTCTTCCAAAATTCTGTTTTTTCATGTATTTCCAAGCTGCTTTTGAAGCATAAAAAGACGCATTCATATTAATTGCTATTATGGCTTCATATTTGTCATTTGGAAATTCATCTATTGGTGCCACATACTGAATACCTGCATTATTAACCAAAACATCTATTCGGCCTAATTTTTTTACAGTGTCTTCTACTAATTGCGTTACTTCATTAGCGTTAATTAGATTGGCGTTTGAAAACGCCACATCAACACCATAGGTTTTACTAATATCTTCAGCTATTTCTGGACCATTAGTTTCTAAACCATGGCACATAATATGGTATCCTTTCTTAGCAAAATGTGTTGCTATACCCAAACCAATACCGCTGGTACTTCCTGTTATTAGTGCTACTTTATTCATTATTCAAAAATTGTAAAACGATTTGGTTAAACACTTCTGGTTGATCTAAAACCACGCCATGTCTTGAATTTTTAACAACCTGTAATTGGGCATCATGCATTCTCTCTACATAAGCTCTTTTAAAATCTACAGGGGTATAATCCATATCGGAGGCAACCACTAATGTTTTTGCTTTTATTGCTTTTAGTTTGTCGCCAAGTCCCCAATCCATTAATGTTATAAACGATTGGTAATAGGCATTGTAATTATTAGCAGCGCAACGTGTTTCAAATTCATTTTTTAGGGCTTCTTGATTTGGCTCTGGAAACATATTATGAGCGACTTCTTTAGCTAATGCTTTTAATCCTTTTGTTTTTAAAAATTCTGTTCTATTAGTTAAAAGGTCTTCTCCTATTTTTCCTAAACCATTAAAATCGGGGCCACTATTTACTATAATTAATTTATCGACTAACTCGGGATAGTCGTAAGCTAATTGATAGGCTACGGCTCCTCCCATTGAAAACCCTATTGGGGTTACTTTTTTTATTTGTAATTGCTTTAAAAGATTGACAACATCCTCTACCATAAACGCAACTCCATAAGCAAGATCTTCGTAAAACGATTTTCCATGACCGCGCAAATCTGGTGCGATTACGCGGTATTCTTTGGAAAATTCTGGAATTTGAAACTTCCAGTCTTGTTTTGTTGAGCCTAAGCCATGTAATAACAATAATACATTATCACCATGACCTGTATTGGAGTAGTCTAAAGAAATAGGTTGCTTATTTATTTCTTTTGGCATGCTATTTTTTATTGTTTCTTTTTAAAGAAGTTGATGTTGTACTTAAGCTCGAAAGATATTAGGCGTCCTATTTCTGGAGAAGCTACAAACTCACGTACTCCGGCATCGAAAATATTGGTTACATTAACACCTAAAGAGATATTTTCGTTAAGATTGTAGCCCAAATTAGCGTCAACTGTAAATCCTCCAAGCGGACCATAGTTCCATGTTCTTCCTACTTGCGAATTTTCAACAATCTCATTTACACCATCACCGTCCATATCTTGAGTTTCTGAAGCAACATTAATTCCTGAGAAGAAATTATAATCTTGTACCCAACGTCCAAAAATTGATCCGTATAGTTTTTTACCGCCATAATGCACTCCTAAACTTAATTTATTCTCTGGTGTATTAATTGGTAGTTCACTTTCTAATACAATACCATCTAAATTACCATCGTTATCTAGATCGTCTGTATCAAGGCTACGTCCAAAGTAAGAATAGTTAAGAGAGGTTCTTACAGCATCTGAAATGTAATAGTTTAACCCTAAATCGAAACCATAAGTATCTACGCTACCAAAATTACTATAGGTTAATAATGCTGGCGACGCACTAGCTCCTGGAGACACTTCATCTATAGGTTGATCGCCTATATGAGTTACATAATTGCCGTTTGCGGCGTCTGCAATATTACGTAACGGACTGATAAAATCCTCAGACATGTTATAATAAGCACTTGCATCTATAAAAAGTTTATCAGCAATTTTTCCTTTAAATCCTAATTCAAAAGAGTTGATTGTTTCTACTTCTAAAGCATCTATTTTTGTGCCATCGGTAAGTGTAAATCCTTCGCCATTACCTAACACTAAACCACCAAATAAGTTTCCTTTTAAGTTTAGTATTGAAGGTACGGCCATACCTTTACCGTAAGTTAATCTAAATGTTCCATTTTTTACTGTTTTAGTTATAGCTGCTTTTGGTAGTAAGTTTGTACCGTAAAGTTCATGATTATCGGCGCGTAATCCTGCTAAGAAGTTCCATCCTGAATCTAATTTATATTCGAACTGACCATAAAATCCTGTTTGCGCAATCTCAATTGGCCCATCTTGATCTAAAAGATATGTTCCATCGGAATTAGCCATATCTAATTGGTATTGTGCTCCTACTGTTAAGTGGAATTTCCCCCAATTATTATTGTATTGTGCTTCACCATTAAAACGTTCTGATGCATCTTTAAATAAAGCCCCTCTTGGTATAGCTATACCTAATGAAGGTACCCATTGCTCATATAAAGCACGCTCCCAAGATTCTTTTTCTGAAAAACCATTTTCTATAAAAGACACATAGTTTTGCGTACGTTGGTTAATGGCATAAGTATCGTCTGTGTTACTCCATGTATAGTATGCATTTGCAAAAAAGTGTTTAGATACATATTTAAGCTGAGCCACATCTATGGTCCAATCTTTAATCTGGTTTCTTCCTGCGTTTGTTACGGCTAAATTAGTATTATTACTATGGCCATAATATGCTGTTATTTCTGAAGCTTTGCTTGGTCTAAAATAAACAGATCCTCCATATTTTAAGGCATCGAAATCACGGTCTAAATTATGTTCTTTATAGGCTGTTGTTCCTACATAAACAGAATCGTTATATCTAAAATCTGTTCCTGCTGTTCTTTCAAAATGTACTTTATAAGCCCATTTATCATTTATAACCTGCGCATGTCTTAAACGACCACTTATAACATTTTGGTTTCCTGCACCAAAAGCCATAGTAGTACCTTCTGATGTTCTTGGATTTTTAGTAATAGTACTTACTAAACCGTTGTGAGCGTTTGGACCGTAAAGTGTTCCATTAGGACCAAGTAATATTTCTACACGCTCTACATCATCTTTTATTATGGTTGAAAAAGACCCATAAGGTAATCCTGTTGCAATAAGCATAGATACTCTATCGTCTGTTAATTGAAGGTTTTTAGAGTTAAACGCAGAATTAAACCCACGAATATTAACACCTGTGCCTAAAACGCCTGTTCGTACAAAATCTACCCCTTTTTGTCTGGCAGCTAATTCCCCTATATTAAAACTAGGGAACTCAGAAATTTCTTGAGCAGAAATAACCTCAATTGTTGCCGGAACCTCAGTAATTTTTTGCGGTTTTTTTCCTGCGGTTACCACAACTTCACCAAGAATATTTTCATCTTCAGTTAGTGTAACATTACTTACCACACTTTGTCCTGCTACTACAGAAACCGTATTTTCTGTTGTTTTATATCCCATAAAAGAAACTGTGATGGTGTGATCTCCTTCTGGCACATCTTCAATCATAAAATCGCCATTAAAATCGGACACAACACCAATACTTAAATCAGATATTTGTATAGTAGCTCCTGGTAATGGATTTCCCTGCGAGTCTTGTACATTTCCACTAACACTTCCTGTGTCTTGCGAAAATGCAAACCCGGTAATCATAAAAATAGTTAATAGTAATATGTTTCTCATAACTTTAAATAAATGTTAAATATGTTGATGAGTGCAATCTATTATGAATAAATATGTATGTAAAGACAAAAGCAAAAGTTAACAGCTGTGACTTTTAATTATTTTAATCAAAAAAAAGCCCTAAAAACACAAGAAAACTAAATATACAAGGCTTTTTACTAAAGGTATGACTTTAACTTTAAAAAAGCCTCTGGAAGATTATTTGAAAGCGTATCTATAACCTGAATTAAAATTAAACGCTGGCTTTTTGTGGGCTTTATTCCTTGCATTGGCGCTTTAATTTCTTCTAACAATTTACTAGAATTTATTTGCCCTTCCATAAACCTAGACAACGAGATACTCCAAGATATATTAGGAATATAATTATGCCCCGACCTACGCTCTTTTTCTTTTTCTGAAATATCGAATTTTGAAGCTATTTTAAGTAATTCGGCATACTTCTCTTGCGCAATTAACACATTAAAATACGATGTAAAAAAATGATGCCAACGATGTTTTATCACTTCTTTTTTGTATTGTTTTAAAAAAGTTACAGCTGCATCTTCGGCTAATTTATTTTGGCTTAATTGATTTAAAACCCGTACTCTGTAAGAATAAAACCCTATTTTTTGATGGTAATTATGAGACTCTTTATACAACGCATAATAACTATCAATAACCTTACTCGCTTCTTCGGCCTTTTTATTTTTAAGCAAGATAGCCACTAAGTTATTTACATACATTAAGGTGTCGTTATTATCTTGCCTAATAGAAAGGTAAGCATAATACTCGGCTAAATCGAGTTCATTCTCTTTTGAATGCATTAACACTCTACTCGCATAGTAATTAGACAGCAACCTCCTAGAGTACATGTAACCATTACTAAAATAATCATCTATTTCATCAAACAACAGTTTAAGCTTAGTGCTTTCATTATAATTAGTATACAAAAACGCCAATGTAATAAACGCCATATATCGGTTTTTCCCATCGACGCCTTCTGCTTTAAACACTTTTAAAAGCCAACGTTCCCAATACTTTGTTTCGGTTTCTTTTTTTGTGTACTGGCTGGTAATCTCGGTTGTGGCATTATAAATATTTTGCTGAATATCTTTAGCTTTTTTATAATGCGCCTCAAATTGATTTAAAAAGTTGGCTACAATCTCATGGTCTTTATACCGTAATCGTATTAATAAATAAGGTTTGTATTCTTGGGCTAATTCGTAAACTATCTGGAAGTTATACCCAACTGTTTTATAATTTGTTAGAAAATTTAAAAACGCTTTTTCCTCGGAAGAAGCAATAGCATCTAAAAGGATTTTCTTTTTTAAATCTAAAATCCATGCAGCTGTTTTATCAACATCAATGCTAGTTAGCTTTTTTACAATCCAATCTTTAACATAAGAATATTTTCGCTTGTCTATATCAACATCAAAACTAGGCATAACTTTTTCTGCCATAGCTCCAGTAGTTAAGCGGTTAATAATTTCTATTTTTTCGTTATCTGTGAACTTATATTGTGATGCTAAATACTTAGCTTCGTTAGGAAGGATTGTTTTACTAAACTCGGTAAACTTTTTAAGCTTAACTTTCATAGACTAGTTGTTTTCCACAAAGTCTTCAATTAAATTATTTACGCTATCGGCTTGTTCAAATTGTAAAAAATGACCACTTTCTTCTACAAAAACAAGTGTACTATGCGTTATTTTTTCTTTGGCTGTCTCACCTATTTTAACAACATTTAATTCTGGATGAAAATAGCGGTTAGGAATTAACATATCATTTTCTCCATAAAGCACTAATGTTTTAAGCGATATTTGACCTAAATCATTCACAACTGGATCATCTAACATTCCTGCTATACTTTTTGAAATAGCTCTGCAATGCGCATCAAAATCTGATGCTTTTTTAATAGCAATTCTATCAGCTATCATTTTATCTACTTCTTTAGGCTGCTTATAAAAGTTTAAAGCATAGTTGTTTTTTATTTGCTCATTTGTTGTACCAGCAACAAATTCTGGTGTAAATGTAGCTTTCATAAATTTGCCATGTTCCTTAGAAAACTCTTCTATTCCAGCCGGTGCCACTAAAATTAATTTATCTATTATGTCTGGTTTATTAATTGCCACTTTTATACTGGCTTGACCACCCATTGAATGCCCAACGAGTATAACATTTTTTAAATCCAATTGTTTAATAAAAGCAACTATAATCTTAGAAAAATATGTTGGCGTATACGCTACATTAGGCTTTGCTGACTTTCCATAACCAGGTAAATCTAAGGCTACGCAAGTATACCTTTTTTTGAGATGTTTTATATTTTTAGACCACGCATCGGCATTACTACTTAAACCATGTACAAACAACAATGTTTTACTGCCATTACCTTCCTTAACATAACTAATATCAATACTATCTAGAGTAATATAATGAGATGTAAATTCGTAATCGGACACTATATTTTTCATTGTATTTGAGGTTTGTGAACACGCAATTAGTGGCAACATAAATAAGAAGAAGAATATGTTTTTTTTCATTGTAATTAGTTTAAGATTGTAGATTGGTTTTATAGGCTTCATAACAGGCGAGTAGTTTTTTTCTTGATATTTTCCCCACACTTGTTAATGGAATATCCTCTAACAAAATAACATGTTTAGGCCGTTTAAACGATACAAGGCTATCTTTAACAAATGCCAAAACATCTTCTAGGTTTTTTCCTTTTTTAACCACAACAAAAGCCACACCACATTGCCCCCAAACGGCATCGGAAACACTTAAAACAGCAGCTTTTAAAACACTATTACACATTAAAAGTTTTGATGTTATTTCCTGAGGGTGAATATTTTCTCCTCCTGAAATATACATATCATCTTTTCGTCCTTTTAAATACAAAAAGCCATCGGCATCTTTTGCTACCAAGTCCCCTGTATACAACCAATTATTTTTTATTTTCTTTGTTGTTTCCACAGAATTATTCCAATACCCAGGAGTAACAATATTCCCTTTAATGCACAACTCGCCAACTTCGTTTACGCGAGCTTTTTTTCCTGAAGCGGTTACTATTTTTGTTTTTAAATAAAAATTGGGTTTTCCTATAGACCCAGATTTCGACATTACCGCTTCATGATGTAAAGAGGTAATACTTGGTCCAGCCTCGGTTAAACCATAACCTGGTCTAATGGTAATATTTTTTTCCTGCTTCCAGTATTTCAATAAATTAGAAGATACTGTTTCTCCTCCAGAGATAATAAATCGTAATTTTTCTAAATTAACGCGTTTAAAAACTTCTGTTTTTTGCATCATTCCCAACATAGTTGGCAAAGCCATAAACAATGTGGTTTCATAAAGTTCCAATAAACACAATACACGTTCCGAATCAAATTTTTCAACCATCCCTATATGAGCACCTTTATGCAATAAAGGCGTTATAAATATATTCCATCCAGAAGTATGATATGGCGGTAATGTATTAATAGTTGAATCACGAAAAGTAATCCCTAATTGCATGGATGTATTAAGACTATTCCAAAACATCATACCATTAGTATAAATAACTCCTTTTGGTTTAGCCGTAGTTCCAGAGGTGTAAAATATAAAAACAGGAGTCTTCTCTTTAATATGAAATGGCTTAGACTTAACAACAACATCATTTTTATAATAATACTTTATAACATCTAAATGAATTGTTTTAGGCAATGGTATAGACAACTCTGTCAATCTTTCCTTTTGCGTTTCACTAAACAACAATAAACTGGGATTGCAGTCTACAATAAGCGCCTGAAGATCGCTAAGCGACAGTCTGTAATTTAGAGGCACCAGTATTATACCGCTACGTTGGCAAGCACAAAACAAAACTATGTAATGTAAACTATGCTCTGCTAATACAGCAATTCGATCGCCTTCTTGAAGCCCAAAAGATTCAAACTTTTCTACCAACCTATTTGCATAAACATCAAGATCTTTATAAGTGTATTTCTCTTCACTATCAAAAGACGTTACAGCAACTTTATCTGGCGTATAATCTGCCCATTTAGCTATCCAATCTAGCGTTCCCATGATTACTTTCTTTATTGAAATAATATATTAAACTCCCAACAACAACTGAGCTAACTATAGCTATTGCAGCTGGAATTCCCGGATTATTTACAGGCTCTTGCATATAAGGCGTGAGACGCCCATAGTAGATTCCAAAATGAACAATGAGAGCAACAACACTAGCCGCAGCGACAGCTTTGAGAGGCACATTTTTAAAAAACATACCAAAAAGTACTGGCACAAAGGCTGCAGCAAAATAAGCATATACCCCATTTTGTGCAAAAATAGCTACGCTAACATCTGGACTCACAATTTGATTCCAACTCAACAGAAAGCTAACAACTCCCAAAACAACAATTACACCTTTGTTAACTAATACTGAGTTTTCCTGAACACTTTTCTTAAAAATAGGCTGTAAAATATCTTGAGTAATCGTAATTGACAACGACTGTATTAAACTCTCTAAGGTAGACAATCCAGCCGATATAAGTCCAACCACAATAAACATTCCTACGCCAACAGAAAACTTAACAACAACATAAGTTGGTATAATTTCATCCATTTTTAGAGAAGTTCCATCAATCTTTAAGTCAGGAAACATAATTCTCGCATACAAACCAACAACAACAACTAAAAAGAAGACAATCATAAATAGAATACCACTAAAAAGGTACTTATTAATTTTACTAGAGTCTTTAAGCAGCAAAGATTTTGTAATAATATGTGGTTGACAAACAATAGCAACCCCTATTATGGCTTGAACAAGAATGATTTCAAAATAATCACGAAACAGGAAGCTAGTTGTATTAACGGGTGTTGTTAGGTTTTCATCTATATTACTTAACTGATTTAAAAAACCGGAAATACCATCATTAAAATATTCGTAACCCGAACCTATTAAAACTAACGCTACAAAAAACATAATTATAGCTTGAATAGTATTGGTATAAACCATAGAATTAGCTCCACCAAACATCATATAACCAAACACAAAAACAGTTATGCCTAGCAACACATAAAATGACGATGCGTTAAGCGACTTAGAGATAACTTGTGTTAATCCAACATTAATCAATACAATAAATGCTATAAGTAACAATGCCAGAACAGCCATAAAAAAAGCATAACTTTTGCTTTTATAACGTTTCCCCATCCATTGTGCCATTGTGGTTGCTTTTACACTATGCCCATATTTAGCAAATCTTTTTGTTAGTACAATTAACGATATAAAAGCAGCCAACGGCAATACAATGGCAAACGACAACACCCCAGAAATACCATAAAGCGCAATAAACCCAGGATTTATTATAAAAGTTGCTGCACTCGTCATAGAAGCGGCCAACGACAATCCAACCACCCAAGAAGGAAACCCAATATTACCAACGGCAAAATCAGATATATTTTTAACCTTTAAAGCACCTCGAATTACAAAAAACAAAATTACAGCAGCATATACTACTAATAAAATTGCCATAAAGGTCACCCATTGCTCTGATGCTTTCATAAGTATGCTTCTTTTAAAAACAAATAAACTTGATTTAAAAATCAAATAAAGAGCAGAAAGGTAATTTATTTACTAAGACTTTCAACATAAAAATGCACAAAACAATAAAAAACCCTTCAAAAACAATTAATACAAAAGGTGCGACTAAAAATTAAAGTCATTATGAAAAATAAAAAAACCTCTCAAAAAATATTGAGAGGTTTTTTAAGTGCGGATGAAGGGAGTCGAACCCCCACGCCTCGCGGCACTAGATCCTAAGTCTAGCGTGTCTACCAATTCCACCACATCCGCAAAATTGTGGATGCAAATATACACATTCTTTTTATATACAAACAACAAAATACTTACGAAATTAAGTCTTAGCTATTTTGTACCTTTGAAACAAACACAAAATATTGATATGGACAATATAACTTCTTATATAGAAACCAACAAAGAACGTTTTTTAAACGAGTTAATCGACTTACTTAAAATCCCATCTATTAGCGCCGATTCTGCTTATAAAAATGATGTAAAAACAACTGCCGAAGCTGTAAAAAAACAATTAGAACTAGCAGGTTGCGATACCGTTGAAATTCACCCTACAAAAGGGCATCCCGTAGTTTATGGCGAAAAAATAATCGACAACAATTTACCAACCGTTTTGGTTTATGGACATTACGATGTACAACCACCAGACCCAATGGAACTATGGGACTCCGAGCCTTTTAACCCGGTTATAAAACCTACAGACAAACATCCCGAAGGTGCTATTTTTGCTCGTGGTGCCTGCGACGACAAAGGACAAATGTATATGCATGTTAAAGCATTAGAATATATGGTAAAAGAACACAAATTACCATGCAATGTTAAATTCATGATTGAAGGTGAAGAAGAAGTAGGTAGCGAACATCTAGCCGATTTTATAAAAGCCAATAGAGACAAGCTGCAAAACGACGTTATTTTAATTTCCGATACGGGTATGATTGCTAAAGATGTACCTTCAATTACAACAGGGCTTCGCGGTTTAAGCTATGTTGAAGTTGAAGTTACTGGTCCAAATCGTGATTTACATTCTGGACTTTACGGCGGTGCTGTAGCAAATCCTATTAATATTTTAAGTAAAATGATTGCGTCTTTACACGATGAAAACAATCATATTACTATTCCTGGTTTTTACGATAACGTAGAAGAACTTAGCAATAAAGAACGTGCTAAAATGGCCGAAGCACCGTTCTCTCTAGACAAATACAAAGCATCTATCGACATTGATGCCGTTTATGGAGAAAAAGGGTTTTCCACTAACGAGCGTAACTCCATTCGCCCAACATTAGATGTTAACGGTATTTGGGGCGGCTATATTGGCGAAGGCGCAAAAACAGTTTTACCAAGTAAAGCTTATGCCAAAATATCCATGCGACTAGTTCCTAATCAAGATTGGCAAGAGATTACGCAATTATTTAAAACACACTTTGAAAATATTGCACCAAAAGGTGTTAGAGTGAAAGTTAATCCGCATCACGGCGGACAAGGTTACGTAACACCAATAAACAGCAAAGGCTATCAAGCAGCAAGCAAAGCTTACGAAAAAACTTTTGGCAAAACCCCAATACCTCAACGTAGCGGCGGCAGCATCCCTATTGTGTCATTATTTGAACAAGAACTTAAAAGTAAAACCATACTAATGGGCTTTGGTTTAGATAGCGACGCCATCCATTCCCCTAACGAACATTTTGGTGTTTGGAATTATTTAAAAGGCATTGAAACCATACCTTGGTTTTACAAGTATTTTACCGAGCTAAACAACTAATATTTGGGTGTTCCAGCCAAAAATAACGGTCGCGCTTTACGCACTACACGGTAGTTGTAGCACACATAAAATGAACGAAATGCGCATTATTTGATAATTAAAAACCACAATGTAATGGAGAAAAAAGGAGCAATGCCAAACTTTAAGACAATTGACGACTACATCGTCAATCAAAAGAAAGAGGCACAAGTAATTTTGCGTGAACTAAGAAGCCTAATAAAAGAGGCTGTTCCGGAAACAGTCGAAATTTCAAACTATAAAGTTCCTTCTTTTACACTTATACCAGAGACAAAACCTGAAAAACAATTAATGATTGTAGCTTATGCGAAATATGTTAGTTTCTATCCTTATCAAGCAGCCGTAGAACATTTTGCTGACGAGTTAAAAAACTTTGAATTAGGCAAGGGAACTGTAAAGTTTCCATTTAACAAACCTCTGCCTAAAGAACTCATTAAACGTATGGTAATTTTTAGAAAGGAAGAGTTACTAAGCAAATAAGAAAGAAATACGTGCTACAACAACGCATATAACTTATAACGGGTAAATGCTTGCCAGTACGGTTTTCGCTTCGTAGCCAGTTTTCATTTCGGTGGGCAGGAAAGTGCTTCGAAACCGCCAGCTTCAATTGCTAACACAAAAAAAAGCTTCGATAAATCGAGGCTTTTTTCTTTTTTAACTTCTACATTTGTAGAATATGTATTTTTACTCTACATTTGTAGAGACGCATCTAAACTTGTAGAAAAATGAAATTATCAAATTCAGAAGAAGAACTTATGAATCATTTATGGAAACTTGAAAAAGCGTTCATGAAAGATTTATTGGAAGCCTACCCAGAGCCAAAACCTGCCACAACTACTATAGCCACATTATTAAAACGCATGAATAAAAAAGGGTTTGTTAATTACAAACTTTACGGAAAATCTCGTGAGTACTATCCTTTAGTTAAAAAGAAAGATTACTTTTCTAAGTATGTAAACGGGCTTATTAAACAGTTTTTTAATGATAGCGCTAGCCAATTTGCTTCTTTTTTTACCAAAGAAACCAATCTTTCTAAAGCCGAACTGGAAGAACTTAAAAAATTGATTGACAACGAAATTAAAAACAGATAAGATGCCTATAATACCATATATTCTAAAATTTAGCACTTGCTTGGCTATTTTTATAATATTCTACAAGCTTCTTTTGGAAAAGGAAAGTTTTCATAAATTTAAACGCTTCTATTTATTGGGAACACTTTTATTATCGATTATAATTCCACTTATAACATTTACAACATATGTTGAAGTTCCAGCATTCCAAACACCTATACACACTTCTGAAATAGCCACACCTCCTTATGTTCCAGAATATATGTTTAAGGAGCCCATTAATTATTGGCCAGCCATATTATGGTCCATTTATGGAATTGGTGTTTTAATTTTCACTATTCGTTTTTCTGTAAATTTAAACCATATTATAAAACGCATTAAACAAAACCCTAAGTTTAAAAAGCATTCCATTATCTATGTATTATTAAACGATTTAGTGCAACCGCACACATTTTTAAATTATATCTTTTTTAATAAAGCCAAATATGAAGCTAATAAAATCCCTAAGGAAGTACTGCTTCACGAAGAAACTCACGCTCGGGAAAAACATGCTTTAGATATTTTATTTATTGAGGTGTTACAAATTATCTTTTGGTTTAACCCACTATTGTATTTCCTTAAGAAGGATATTAAACTCAATCATGAGTTTTTAGCCGATCAAGCCGTTTTAAACAACGGTTTTGACGTTAAAAATTATCAAAATACTTTATTAGCATTCTCATCAAATGCCCAAGAATCACAATTGGTAAACGCCTTAAATTATTCATCAATCAAAAAACGATTTACAGTTATGAAAACACACACGTCTAAAACCAAAACATTACTAAAAAGCATTGTACTTTTACCATTACTTGCTATATTAATTTATAGCTTTAGTAAACGAGAGAAAATAGTAAAAGAGACTCCACAAATATTATTGCCGCAAGAAAAAAAGAAGAACAAAAATGATTTAGTTGATTCTATAAAAAAAGAGCTAGAAAAAGTAAATGCTTTACAAGTAACCTATATTGATACTACTGCAAAAGCAAAATACTACCAAAATGTAACATTTCAAATTTCACAAAAAGACTCTAATACAATTAGAAATAAAAGTTACAACGAACTTACTAAGGAAGAGAAACAGCAATTACCTCCACCGCCAAAAATTCCTAATAAAAAATCTCCTTCAAACTCGGAATTAACTGCTTGGCAAGATTCAAAAACTTATGGCGTTTGGCTAGATGACAGAAGAATAAAAAATAACTCTCTAAAAACATATTCTCCATCCGACTTTTCACTTTATTATGTGAGTAAACTAGAGAAAAACGCTGTTAATTACGGTAAACATTATTATCAAGTTAGTTTATACACACATAGCAAATACTACGAACGCTATAAAAATGGTATTAAACCTCTTAGTAAAGGTGCTCTCATTAAAATTAATTCTAAAAAAAAAACGCAAAGTAATTCATGGACAAAAGTTGAAACTGTATTAAAAAACGCTTCAACTTCTAAAAATCAAAATCCAACTATAGATCCTATAAACATATTTATTAGCAAAGACAATAAATTAAAATTAAACAACAAACCTGTTACACAGCATAATATTATAAAAGAAGTTAATAGACTTAATACTTTTTTAACCCCTAAACAAAAACAAAAATACGCTTGGGCTTCCATTTTATACGAAGATGAAGGAAGTAAACCATTTGCAAAGCAACTTATAGAAGAACTTAGAAGTATTGATATATACAGCACCTCACTTAGCAACACTAACGCTCTGAATAAACACAATCTTAAACCTTTTAATGTTTTATCCAACGAAGGCAAAACTCTTAAAGAAGCAGAAGCTAATTACAATAAAATAATGAATGAAGGAAGTACAAAAGATCTAGAAAGCTATAACGACTCCTTAAAAAAAGCTGGTTCTCCATGGAAAGTAGACGCCAAGTTTCAAGACATATCATATTCTGAAACATCTTTTTCAAAACATAGAACAAATGAGCAACCTACATCAACAAAATCTGCATACAGTTATGTTAAAAGCTTAAAAGGTAAAAACATAACTTACTACTACAACAAAAAACAAGTTTCTTTTAAAGACATTCTTGATATAACAAAAAAAGAACCAAACATTAATATTAGCACAAACATTAAAGACAACAAAGGCACTGTAAAGTTTTGGTCTGTAGAAAAATAACAATTTAGTAGTCATTTCTTAAAAGTCTCGATAAATCGAGGCTTTTTTCTTTAATCATATACATTACAGATTTTGTAACTTAGGATTCTAAATAAACTTTATTATGAGACTATTCGTTATTTTATTATGCGTTTTCTATGCGTCAATATCCTTTGGGCAAAATCCAGACAACAGTAACAAGCAAGCGACTATTAAAGCTGATATTTTAAGCGTTATGAAAGCGCAAGAAAGAGCTTGGAATAATCATGACCTAGAAGGCTTTATGCAAGGGTATTGGAAAAGTGACTCATTAAAATTTTATGGTAGCCGCGGTATTACTTATGGTTGGAAAAACACCCTGAATAATTACAAAAAAGGCTATCCAACAAAAGCAGAAAGCGGTACATTAAAATTTGTAATTAACACTATAACGCAAATAGAAGACAATAGTTATTATGTAATGGGCGAATACCATTTAACGCGTCCCGTTGGCAATGCCAATGGTGTATTTCTCATTATTTTCAAAAAAATTAATGGTAAATGGAAAATTGTTGCCGATATGTCTTGCTAAACTAAGCTGCTGTTTCCTCCGATTTAAAATGATCATAAAGCTCTTTACAGCCCAAACCCACAATAGACATTTTTTTATTTTGAGAAATAGATTCATTATGTAATTGTGCTAAAACACTAACACCATACCTATCTATATCCTTCAAGCCTTCTATATCTAAAACAATTGTGTTTAATTTGTTTAAAGCTTTAAACAATTCACTTTTAAACAGATGAACTGTTTGCCTGTTTAAAACACCTTTTACTTTAAAATGGTTATTTGCACTAGTTATAATTAAATTCATAACATAAATTTTTATTATCATAAATATTTATGCTATTAATCAAAAGAGGTAATACAATGTAAATGTCTGAAAATTATTTGATTAACCCTATTTTTTTCGACTAAGTACTAGAACTTTAGATTTACACGTTAAAAAGATCTTTTTATCGATTAACACAAGTATTATTTGTCAGAAGAATATGTAATTTAGCCACATGAAGCAATCGTACAAAATAGTTATAATGTTACTTCTTGCAGTTATAACTATTTTTGGACTAGTTACAGGAAGATATTTGTTTTTAGTGTTTATCTTTCCTTTAGGTGTTGGCTTTTTTAAAAATAAAAATACACCTTAAAGCTTCTTTACAAACTTAGTTATAATAACAATGTTTTGACCATCTACTTTACCCTCAATATATTCGGCATTTTCATGATCTAAACGAATATTTCTTACAGCAGTTCCTTGTTTAGCCACCATACTAGAGCCTTTTACTTTTAAGTCTTTTATTAAAACTACCGAATCACCAGCCTCTAAAATAGCCCCATTACTATCTCGATGTATAATTTTTTCGGAGTCGTCTTTATCCTCACCTGTTTCTTTGGCTAATGCTAAAGCTTCATCATCTAAATACATCATGCCTAATAAATCTTGTGGCCAACCTTCGGCACGTAAACGCTGTAACATACGCCAAGCCATAATTTGAACGGCTACATACTGGCTCCACATACTATCGTTTAGGCAACGCCAATGGTTAGCATCCATATCCTCATCTTCATTAATTTGATTTAAACAGGTTTGACAAACCAATAAGCTATTATCAACTGTTTCATTTAAAGATGGCGGAATAGTATATTGTGATAAATTATCTTTTGAGCCACATAACTCGCATGAGTTATTGCTACGTTCTTGAAGAGTTTGTAGAATTTGCATGATATTATAATTACGATACAAAAATACATTTTCTTGGGTTTTATTAAAGTAAAAAAGCATCCAAAATATAATATCTGGATGCCTCTTCTTATTAGATAGTTAATCTATTTTCTCAATTCTGGAATAACAGCATATACAGCATCGCTGTGTTTTCCTGTAAAATACTTACTAGCTACTTTCGTAAATTCTTTTTGTTTCGCTTCACTACTCCAATGAGCCTCTATTAGCTCTTGGCTTCGTTCAAACATCTTTTCTAAATCCGACATAGAATTTAAATAAAATCCTTCAATAAAATCTGTGCTATTAGCACCATAGGCATGCGAATGCGGGTAGTATCCCTTAATGTACTCGTTTTTATGAATAACATTTTTAATAAATTCTGTATTCATGCTATTAAATTCTTCTGCACTGCCATCCTCAGGAAAATCAAAATGATTCTTTCTAACATAGACTACCATATCATCGTTAAAATCTCCTTGAAATAATTTTGCATGATCCATGGTAGCATAAATTTCATCTGAATGCATTGGTGCATAATAAGCATTTTGTTTATCAAAAAATGCTTCTCTTTTGCTTTCATCAGGCCAAGCAGATTCGGCAAGTTCTTGATTCTTTTTTGCGGCTAAATCAATATCATTCCAAGTATTGTATACTTGCACATAAAGTAGTTCACTATTATCATCAGATAACAAATGGGTATAAATTCCTGCCGACACAATATGGTCGTTCTTTTTAATTACTTTATCAAAAAACTCTTTTTCTGTAGCTATCCATTTAGCTTTATCAAAATCTTCATAGTCTAAATCCCAATGCATTGTTGTTACAACAACATATGCTGGTCTTTCTCGCTCTGCTTGAGACAAGACAGGTGCTGTAAATAGTAATAGTAAGAATACTGTTACAATAAAAATTCGGTTGTTTGTTTTCATAATTACAAATCAAATTAAGGTTAGTATAAATGTTTAATCTTCGATACTAATTTGCCTTGGGACAACCTGAATTTTGGGGTAAAACGCTATGTTTACTTTATAGGTGAAGTAATTATTCTAAGGAAACGCTAATATACAAATAAGTTTTTGATTATCAGAAATATACGTGATAAATGTAATTTCAAAAAACACTACTGTAACGTATTTCTTACTTTTTTAGGAAGACTTTCAATAATTAAATTGTAAGAATGATCGATTAATTTTGGGATTAATGCTGATGGTAAATCTTTATATAGGCTAACGGTATTCCAGTGGGTTTTATTCATGTGATAACCTGGCTGTACACTTTCGTATTGAGCGCGAAGTTCTTGAGCGTAATCGGGATCGCATTTTAAGTTTATTGCTGGCGTGCCTGTTTCCCAGTTTTTTATAGAGGTTAACAAAAACATTTTTCCTGCTACTTTAAATACCAATGTATTCTCATCAAACGGAAAATGCTCGGTCACAGCTTTTTTACTATGGCAGTATTGATAAAGTTGCTCTATATTCATTGTTTTGTCTTATCGATTAGTTTAGCTGCTGTGTCATCTAATTCCAATGCTGAATAATCTAATTTCCAACCTATTGTTTGCACAATGTTTTCGATTAACGCTATAGCTTCTAAAGCTTCTTTTTGTGCTACTTGAAACAAGCCACTTTCTGGAATTTTATCCAATATATGTTGTTTGGCTTCTTTGTTTAATTCGGTTAAATCGGACGCTTCAAACTTATTAAACATACCGTCTTTTTTATCATAATAGTTTAAATCGGTTTGAATACTTAAGACTTCTGGCTGTGGAAAAGCCCCTAAAACTATTGTTTTTTGCTTTTCGTTGGCTTGTAGCGATACTTTAGAAAAGTCGTAACCTATTTGTGCTTTGGCATTAATTACTATTAAAGCCTTCTTTTTACTACTTATTAGGCTTAAAAAGCGGTCTTTGGTATTTTCGTAATGATAAATTTCAGCAAAATCACCCTCAACTGTAATAAACTTATAGACCTTTTTTATTTTATCTAATAAAATTACCGATTGTGTGTGTGCCTTTACTTTAGCTCGCTTTTTTTGAAAAAACCACAACACAACCATCGACACTAATATTCCTACAATAAGTCCTATAAAGATCTCCATGATTATCGTCCTATTTTACCTAAATGTGTATGTTTAAAATTATCTGAATATTTTAAACCGTAACCCAACATCCTGTCTAAAGATGCGTGTCCAAATATTATGACACCTATTAACTGAAGCACGTCACTATGCCACCAAATGCCTAATAAAAAAATGGCAATTGCTATACCTTTATGATGGCATATATTATAACATATCGCTCCTACTTTTGTGTTTACTAAATAGCCTAACATACCCAAATCTGGTAATAAAATTAACACTAGAAACCACCACCAAGCAAAAGGCAAGATTGAAAACATGTAAATGCTTAAAATAAACATAAACAGTTCTTCTATTTTTATAGTTGTTTTCATTTAATCGATTATTTGATATAATACAGGGCGACTTGGTGCAGCATCGTTTTCTATGGGTGCCACTTGTAAATCTAAAAAATACTCACCATCGGTGACTTTATTTGGCACAAAAACCAATTCGGTTATTGTAGCGTGCTTTCTAATTTTCCCATCTACATTCCAAAATACCTTATGAGACATGAGTTTACCGTTGTCTTTTTCTTTATCTACACTTGGTAAATCTACTAATAAATGCTTAATTCCTTTTTCACGAAGATACACGGCTACCTCAGGCAATAAATATGTCGGGTTTGTATTAGAATATTCTTTACTTAGTTTTTCTGTTGTATTTGGTATCGTTCTAATAATAACGGCATCGCGTTTTTTATTTCCTAAAGCAAATTGTACTTGTTTTTTTGATATTACAAAGTCACTACCTTTTTTTTCTGGTGCAACTGTAACAACTTCAGCTAGGACAAAAAACTTTTTTAAACTCTTGTTAATCGATTCGTTTTTTTCGGTAATATGCCCTACACATTCTGTATGCGTTCCATGGCTATGTGGATTAAACGTAATGGTATTAAAATTTACCGAAGCGCCTTCCTTTACACTTCCTACCCATTTATCCATAACCACAGGAGCAATTTTAGGGTCTTGAACATACCATGCTTTTACAGCGTTTGGTGCTTTTATAGGTATGGAGATATCTAAAGGTTTTGCTAAATCTATTTGAAGTTTTCTGGAGTTATATTGTATTGTTGCTTTCATAGTAATCAAATATACTAAATCATAAATAGCTCTGCAGCGATTCCATCGGCTAAAAACTGGCCTTTTAAGGTGGTTTTTAATGTTATAGAAGTTGCTTTGCTATCATCAATTTCTAATAATTTTTTGTCGATAAATTTTTGGGCTTCTGTAAGTAAATATGTTTTAAAGTTTACGCCAAAATCGGCTTCGACTTTATTTAAAGAAACACCCCAAATAGTGCGCAAACCAGTCATTACATATTCGTTATAGCCATCTTTATTTGTTAATTCTTCTGAAGTACTAGGCAATATTTCATCTTGAATTCTTTTAATGTATTTTGAGTTATTAGCAATATTCCAACTACGTGTTTTTCCTATAAAAGAATGTGCCGAAGGCCCAATACCTAAATATGGTTTTCCTTGCCAATAACTCGTGTTGTGTTTGGAAAAATAGTTTGGTTTTCCAAAGTTTGAGATTTCATAATGTACAAACCCGTGTTTTTGTGTTTCGCTAACCAAATAATTAAAATGCTGCTGTGCCAAAGTATCATCTATTGGCGGATACTGTCCTTTTTTTATAAACGTTTCTAAAGCTGTTTTTGGTTCAACAGTTAAAGCGTAACTTGAAATATGATTTACACCATACTGAAATGCTGTTTGCAAATTGGCGTCCCATTTTTCTATACTCATGTTAGGGATACCATATATTAAATCGATGGTAATATTATCAAAATATGACGTGGCCTGTTCTAAACATGCTTTAGCTTCTTGAGACGTGTGTGCGCGATTCATTTGCTTTAAGTCCTCTTCAAAAAAGGATTGAATACCGATGCTTAATCTGCTTACAGGGCTTTTGGCAAGTTCTAAAATTTTGGTTTTAGTTAAATCGTCCGGGTTAGCTTCTAACGTAATTTCAGGGTTTTTGGCTACTTGATAGTTCTTGTAAACTTCAGAAATTAAGCCTTGTATTTCATTATTACTTAATAACGATGGTGTTCCTCCTCCAAAATAAATAGTTTCTATGGTTTGATTTTCAAGTTCACCTTTTCGAAGTTGCAACTCTAATTTTAACGCAGAAAGTAAGTCGCCTTTCTTCTTTAGTGAAGTTGAAAAATGAAAATCGCAATAATAACAAGCTTGCTTACAAAACGGGATATGGATATAAATACCTGCCATTACTTTTTCACTCGGCCTTCGTTTTGCTTTACAAAACTAGCCCAACCACTATAACTTTTACCAACCTCAACGCGACCTTCATTATAAAAGTGACAAACAGCTGCGGCCAATCCATCGGTTGAATCTAAATTTTTAGGCAAACTTTTTAATCCTAAAGTACTTTGTAGCATTCTGGCCACTTGCTCTTTGCTAGCATTTCCATTGCCTGTTATGGCCATTTTAATTTTTTTTGGTGAATACTCTGTTACTGGAATTTCTCTAGATAAACCTGCCGCCATGGCAACCCCTTGAGCACGTCCTAGTTTAAGCATACTTTGCACGTTTTTCCCAAAAAAAGGTGCTTCAATAGCTATCTCATCAGGATGATAAGTATCAATTAATTCTACTGTACGTTCAAAGATATATTTCAGTTTTAAGTAATGATCCTTGTACTTTTTTAGGTCTAATTCATTGAGTTGTAAAAATGTCATCGATTTTCCAACAACTTTTATGAGTCCAAACCCCATGATAGTTGTCCCTGGGTCAATTCCTAAAATAATTTTTTCTTTCTTCATTAATCGCAATATTGGCAACCACTAAGCGAAAACGTAACTCCCGCTGTGATGGTTAGTAAATTTCCATTAAAACTACCATAGCCTTCTGTAGTTGAATCAAAATCTTTTGACACCCCATAAATATAAGACACATCGGTGTAAATAGACAAGCGTTCAGTAATACCATAATGCATTTCTAAACCAGCCATAACATTAAAAAAAGACGTATTATTATCTGTATAAACACCTAAAGGCTTTACAAACGAATATCCTGGACCAGCATGGGTTACAACGCCCATCCTAAACGGCAAAAAATGTAAGCTAGGCGTGGGATCGTAAACAAATTGAGCGTTAATCCTCGAATAATTTAACTTGAATTCTGGTGTATTATCTTGGTTTGAGATTCTATTAAACCCATAATCTAATTTAGCACCTAATTGGCGTTTAAACATGTGTTGGAGCCCTAAATTAACTGTTGGAAAGTTAATGGATTTTCCTTCAAAATCATGAACAAAACCTGATTGCGACGGGCTATTAACACCTAATGCTAATTGCGCTTTCCACTTACTTGTCGTTCTTTGCGAAAACCCAAATGCAGTTATTAAAATAAATACGCTTAAGCTTAATATTTTTTTATTCGTCTTTGTAACTAAATTCATATTGATAAAATGGTTTATTTTGCAGTATGCGCTTTGGAGCACTTCCATACAAAACTAAGCAATTCTTTATTGTACTTATTAAATTAAGTATTGTTGTTGGGGCTTTTTATTTTATCTATCAAAAAATAACATTAAATAGTGACTTAAGCTATCATACGTTTATTAATTATTTAGAGCAACATGACGTGTTTTCTATAAAACATATGGCTTTTTTAGTGTTTTTAAGTAGTTTAAACTGGTTTTTTGATATTCTAAAATGGCAAACTCTCACAAATCCTATTAAACAAATCTCAATAAAAAATGCTACCCAACAAACTCTTGGCGCTTTAACCGCGTCGTTGTTTACTCCAAATAGAATTGGCGAATATGGTGCTAAGGTTTTATATTTTGAACCGCCTCTTAGAAAACGTGTAGTTTTAATAAACTTTTTAGGTAATATAACACAAATGGGAGTTACTACAATTCTTGGTTGTATTGGACTGACTTTGTTTTTTTTTAACTACGATATTGACTTCAGCCTTAAAAAAGTCTTGCGTTTTTTAACCATTGTTATTTTAATAAGTTTTATGATTGGTTTTGGCTTAAAAAAATACCCTTTTAAAATAAAGGGACAGTCATTTTCAAAAATCAAAGCGTTTTTTAAAGACTATCCTAAAAACAATATTTACAAGGCTAGTACTTTTTCGTTATTGCGTTATGCTGTTTTTTCGTTTCAATTTTATTGGATTTTGCTCATTTTTGGGGTTGATATATCTTACCCTAATGCTATGATAGTTATTTCAAGTATGTATTTATTAGCTTCTATTATTCCTTCTATTTCTATTTTTGATGTGGTTATAAAGGGAAGTGTTGCTGTTTATTTGTTTACTAGTGTTGGTGTAAACGACTTTATTATTCTTAGTACTGTAATGCTAATGTGGCTGCTTAATTTTGCGTTACCTAGTGTTTTTGGAAGTTATTATGTATTAAACTTTAAACTCCCTGAATCTGATTAAATGCTCATCGTTTTTGCCATTATAATTATTACCTCTTACCTCGTTTTAGTAGGTTGTTTTGTTATAGGATTTAACAAAACACCTTCTTACACTTGCAAAGAACTTGTTGCAAAAAACACCTTTTCGGTAATTATTCCTTTTAGAAACGAAGCAAAAGATTTGCCTTTTCTTCTGGAATCAATAAAGGCTTTAAAGTATTCAAAGTCACATTTTGAAATTCTTTTTGTTGACGATGCTTCTAAAGACAATTCCGTTAAATTAATTCAAGATTATTTAAAAAATAGCGATGTAGATTTCACCATTTTAAACAACAAAAGAACATCCAATTCCCCTAAAAAAGACGCCATTACTACGGCTATTTCTGTTGCTAAATATTCTTGGATAATCACAACCGATGCCGACTGTATTTTACCAAATTCTTGGTTAAATTGTTTTAATTCGTTTATAGCAAAAAAAGAGCCAAAAGTTATTGTTGCTCCAGTAACATTACACAAGACAAACACTTTTTTTAAGTGCTATCAACTTTTAGATGTGTTAAGCCTTCAAGGTACAACTATTGGTGGTTTTGGCTTAAAACAACCTTTTATGGCTAATGGTGCTAATTTAGCCTATCAAAAAACTGTTTTTTTAAAGGTTAATGGATTTTCAAGCAACAACAATATTGCTAGTGGCGACGATATTTTTCTTTTGGAAAATGCTTTAAAATACTTTCCTAAAAATGTGCTATACTTAAAAAACAACAAGGCTATTGTTACAACAAAAACCGAAACCACGCTAAAAGCTTACTTTCAGCAACGTTTACGTTGGGCCTCAAAAGCCACACATTACTCTAGCAACTTTGCTAAAACCACAGGAATAATTGTACTATTAGCTAATGGTGTTTTAGTCGGTTTTTCAGTCATGGGGTTAACAGGGAATTTTAACTTTAAACTACTGCTATGTTTCTTCTTAATTAAAGGGTTGATTGATTATTTACTTATTGCTAAAACGGCTCGGTTTTTTAAGCAGTCTTTTAGTTTTACAACATACATTATTAGTGTTTTTTTATATCCTTTTATGTCTGTTTTTGTAGCTATTGCTTCTATTTTTTCAAGTTATAAATGGAAAGGAAGAACCTTTAAAAAATAAACACACTCTCGTTTATTTTTGTTAGCTTTACTCAAAAGCTATTGTTTTTATTCATGTCTGTTTACAAACCTAAATCATACCTTTTATGAAAAATATTATACTCGCTTTAGTTTTTTTACTAAGCTTTTTTGTGGCTCAAGCTCAAGAAACCTATACTGTTGGCGAAGAGACTTTAGAACTGAAAACCGAAGTTGAAGGTAATTTAGACTTACTTTGGAATGTTATTAATGGACAATACCGCTATTTTGTTAGGACTAAAGATGGTACAATCTCTGAACTAAAAAATACGAAAGGCAGCAATAAAAAATTTCAAGAAGAATATAAAGCTACTTTAAACAGCGTTATGGATAGCGGCTATAATGTTTCGATTGATAATGTTGATCTTACACTTCCTAGTTTAAAAAAAGTTATTGATTTATACAACGGCACTTCCGATGTAGCTTACCAATCGGTAGTAAAAAAGGCAAAACCACAGTTACGATTAGGGGTTTTAGGCGGAATTACCAATTTTCCTTTTGTTGAAAACCCAGACAATGCATTGTCTCCCATATTTGGCACCGAACTAGAAGTTATTTCTAACAAAGAAAAACCAAGACATTCTGGATTTTTTCAATTACGTCATGCTTTAGAAAACGACGAGTTACAATATTCAAGCACCGAATTATCTCTTGGCTATAGATATCGCTTTGTTAGCACATCTAAATTGGGTGTTTATGCCAATGTTAAATTTGCAACATTAAGCTTTAATAAAGTTACATATACCTACGAAAACAACAATTCGCAATTAGTTAGTACAAGCGATCATGAAACCATTTTTGATGCGCCTTTTATTTTTGGAATTGGCGGGGAATATCGCATAAGTAATCGTGCTTTTATTTCTTTAAATTACAACAGACTTGTTGCTATATTTTTAGATAACTCAGATAATTTCTCGACAGACGTTTCTTTAGGTTTTAAGATGATTCTTTAGTATGGCTTTAAAGTTAAAAACTTCAAATCCAGCTTTCACGCCCTACTTCTGGAACGACAATAGTAAACATACGTCTAAAATGACGGTTAAAGGGATTTTTATAAAATCCATGTTATGTATTCTGATTATTATGGGAGTTACCTTTGGCGTATGGAAACTTTACGAGCAAGGTGTTGATGTTAGTTGGTTTACTTATGGCGGTATTATTGGATCGGTTATTATAAGTGTAATTCTATCTTACAAACAACATTGGGCACATATTTTAGTGCCACTTTACACCATCACCAAAGGCTGTTTTTTAGGCGGGTTTTCTGCTTACATTAAAGCTAAGTTTCCAGAAATGCCTTATCAAGCTATTGGCGTTACTATTGTAACTTTTTTTGTGACACTTATACTTTACCAAACAAGACTTATTGTAGTTACTAAAACATTCAGGAGCGTTATTATTACATCTGCAGCTAGTATTTTTGTTGTTTATATCATCTCTTTTATTTTAAGTTTTTTTGGCATTAAAACCTTTATTTGGGGAACCTCTTGGATTGCTATTATTTTTAATATTTTAGCTGCTATTGTGGCCTCGTTATCCTTGCTTTTAGATTACGATTTTATAGAACGCCATAAAAACAAAGCCCCTAAATACAAAGAATGGTTTGCCACTTGGGGACTTTTAGTCACCTTAATTTGGCTTTACGTAGAAATTTTAAGACTAATGAAAAAGCTTGCTATCAGGTTTTAGTTAACATGAATTCGTATTGGCAAACTAAATTCAGTTGTGACCTGCTGAGAGCGCTTTACAGCAGGGTAAATTTTAGGTAGAGAATCTAACGTGCTTACTAACAGACTATCTATTTTTGGTATTTGCTGGTATGTTAACGTATCGGCTTTAATACTTAACACCTTTAATTCCCCTTTATAAGAAACCTGTAAGCGCATCATAACCGTATCGGTAACATCTTCAGTAACCACAATATTTTGATGCGCTAACCGATTGGATATGGTTTTTATTAGCGTTTGTGTAAAACACCTTTTTCGTTCTTCTTTTTGAAAAGTATTATCACAGGAAGAAAACGACGGATATTCATCTACATCTTTCCAATTAAATGTTTTTAATTCTTCATTTAAAATGGTTTCGGTAGATGTTTTTTTAACGTCAAAATAATTACACGACGTAAAGCATAAAAGTAATATAACCGTAATTAACTTTTTCATAAATTGTTATGAAAGCGAAAAGTACAATTTTTTTAGGTGTCTGAGAAGAAAATATTAATGATGCTAATTGGTTTTAGACATAAATTTTTCTTCTTTTAGTTCTTGCAACCGCCTATTGGCTATAGCCACAAAATTCTTTTCATTTGGAAATCGCTTTATAAAGTCTTCATACAATTTAATTTTCGCGTCCATATCGGCATAGTATCTTTCTTTGGATAGAAGCATGAAAAAATGAATGTCAACCCTATCTGGAGCTTCTTTAATAGCTTTTTTATAAGCTTCAATGGCTTTATCATATTTTTTTAATCGGTTATATACCATGGCTAATTTTTGATATTCAAAATCCAACGGCTGATCTTTAATTAACAACGCTTGTTCTATATATTTTTTGGCATTCTCATAATCTTGTAATTGTTCATAATAACTTCCTATTACAAACATAGCGTTGGCGTTTTGGGGGTTGTACTTTAAAGTCTTCTGTCTATATGTTATTGCTTCTTTATAATGAAAGTTTTTAGCATAACATAAACTAAGTTTTTCATAAATAAATTCGGATTGCTCGCCTAAATCTATAAGTTTATGGAACCATTGTTGTGCCTGTTCGTAATATTCTTTATAATATAAATTCTGTGCCTTTAAGCTTATAAGGCTAACATTATTAGCGTACCCCATCAAGCCTTTATCGATAAACTCATTGGCCTTATCAAACTGTCTTGTTTTAACAAACTCACGCGCAATTTTATAAATGGCTTTTTGATGCGTAGAATCTAAATTATAAGCTGTTTGATACTTATTAATTGCTGTTGAATCGTTTGTTGCTTCTAAAATTACACCTAATTGGTAGTGATAATTAGGATTTACACTATCCAATGCTATTAAGGTTTCAAGTTGCGATTTTGCTAACGTGTATTGTTTGGTTTTAGATAATAATTTAACGTAGTTAAACCGCGATAGCAAGTCATTGTTAGTTAGGCCTTTTTGATAATGTTTTAAGGCTTTATCATAATTACCAATGGCTTCGTAGGATCTTGCTATTTTTAAATTGGTTGCTGGGTTTAAAGTATCTGATTTGTAAATTGTAATAGCTTGCGAATATTTGCCATGAGCATACAAGCTATCGGCTACAGATAAAGCCGAAGTTTGTGCTTCGGCTTTAAAACATATTAGTAAACATAATAACAATATTCTACTCATCTAATGCAAACATTATAGGTAACGCATAAGGCACAGTAACTTTTTTACCTTTTTGTTCTCCTGGTTTCATTTTAGGCAACAGGCTTACAACTCTTTCAGCTTCTTCTTGTAATGCTTTGTGAGCTGCTCTTGCCTTTACTGCCGTAACGTTACCTTGTGTATCGATTTTAAAGGTAACCATAATTCTTTGGTTGCCTTCTAAACCAAGACCTTTAGAAACTTTAGTGTTAAAATTATCACCTACAAATTTTGTAATGTTTTGGTGCATACACTTTATCACTTCATTCTTGCTCTCTAAAGATTCGCATCCTGGATAAACAGGCACATTCTCTACAATGCCAAAGGGAATTTCGACAACATCAGACACTTCTTCATAATAGTCGTGGTTTAAACCTTCATCTGAAATTAATACTACCAATGCTTTAAATGCTTTTTCTTCTTCTGGCGTCATTTCTCCCTTGGCAGCTATCGATTCTTTTAAAGCGTCAATATTTTCCATTATTGATACCTCTTGATTATGCTTCTGATTATTTAAATTTTCATTTGAGCATGAAGAATACACTAACATACTAAAAATAACAGGCAATAAAAGCGCATACTTAACTAACTTAATTTGTTTTGATTTTGATTTTTGTAACATAACGATTCGTTTTTTGATTAATGATTGTTTAAAAAATGTATTGATGAATGCTATTTTTTTTGTGTCGAATATTTTCGATAATAAGTTTAAATAATATTGTTTTTTACCTTCGTGATTGGCTATCTCTTTATCGGCAATAAATTCGTGTATATTACTTATTCTTTGTTGATAGATGTACACCATAGGGTTAAACCAAAGCCCAATTTTTAATATTTCGAAAAATACCATATCTAAAGAATGCCTTTGCTTTACATGAATTAACTCATGCTGTAATATGCTTTCTCGTTCTTGGAGTTCTACTAAATCACCAATAAAAATGATATTAAAAAAAGAGAATGCTGCGTTGCTGTGGTTTAATTTAACAATGGTAATATTATTCACCTTTTGTTTGATACCTTGTCTATACAGAGCAATAATCTTGAATAGTTTCCCAAGAAAAATCAGCAACATAATACTACTTCCTAGGACAAATAAATAGCTCCAAGACCATGAAAAACCAACTACTTGATTAGATTCCAAAAGCACTTCATTTAAAATTATAGGCGTTTTATTTCCTATTAAAACCTCGGGTAATAAAACTAGGTTTTGTTTAGCTACAGCTGCTTGAAATGGCTCTATTTTTATAATAGGTATTAAAAAAGAAAGCAACATTGTTATTAACAGATAAGCTCTGTTCCAATTAAAAAACGTTTCTTTTTTTAAGAAAAAATCATAGACCAACATAAAAAGGAATTGGCAAACCATTATTTGAAAAATATAATGTAACATGGTTAATTGTCTTTATTAATTTCTTTTAACACAGATTCTAATTCACTTAAACTAATGTCGTTTTTCTTCACAAAAAAAGACACCATACTTTTAAATGAGCCATGAAAATAATTTTCAACCAAAGTATTTAAACTCTGATTACTATAATCTTGTTTTTTAAGCACAGGAAAATACACATGACCTTTTCCTTTTTTATCATGACTCACAATTCCTTTACTTTCTAATATTCGTATTATAGTCGATACTGTATTGTAAGCAGGTTTTGGTTCGGGTAATTGCTCTATAACCTGTTTTACATTGGCTTTTTGTAATTGCCACAGAATTTGCATAATCTCTTCTTCTGCCTTGGTAAGTTGTTTCATTTTATCAACTAAGAATTTAGTTCTATATAGCAAATATAACTAAAAAATTAGTTTAAACTAATTTTTTAGTTTAAAATGTAACATAGATATTGTATTTTCGTCTTATACATAAACTGTTGTATATGGATATTGTACTTACTTTTATCGGTTTTCTGTTTATACTTCTAGGTATTTTAGGAAGCTTTTTACCTGTTTTGCCTGGTCCACCAATAAGTTGGATAGGATTACTCATGCTTTATCTTACTAAAGCCGTGGAGAACAACTGGTGGATTTTAAGTATTACACTTGCCGTTGCTCTACTTGTTTTCGCTTTGGATTATATTATTCCTGCCATAGGAACAAAACGATTTGGCGGAAGCCGAAAAGGTATTATTGGCACTACTTTAGGACTTGTGGTCGCTATATTTTTTCCTGTTTTAGGGGTGTTTGGTATTATTATTTGGCCTTTTATTGGTGCTTTAATTGGAGAGCTAATGAATAAATCGGATTCTAAAACAGCTACCAAAGCAGCTTTGGGATCGTTTTTAGGCTTTTTAACAGGAACGTTTTTAAAATTTATTCTATCAATCGTTTTCTTAGGAATTTTTATAAAAGTTTTAGTGCAGCATTTTGATCGTATTTTCTCTTTCTAAAAAAGAAGAACCTTGCAATTTTAAAACAAAGTTGAAAAATTACAAGGTTAGTGTAAATGCTATTATCAACAAAAATTCTTCTTGAGGGATTAATTAATTATTTGCTGTTGACTTAAACAAAAGTAATCTAAATCCTAATAGAACCTTTACGGTTTAACCACAAAATAATTACGGAAAAACCGTAGTTTTAAAGTATAGTCGGAATTAAGTTTACTTTTATCTGCTTATAGAAACCCTTTTTTTCGCGCTTCTTTTAATAAGGTTTCGTCATTACCGTCTTCTACAAAAAAGAGTTCTTTTAAGTGTTTTTTACGTTTTTCAATTGCACTCATTGATAAGTTTATATGATCTTTTAAACTCTTCGTTTTTACACCTTGTGATAATAAATGTAAAATTTTACGATTAACATCATCTACCTCAATATCGCTAGATATGGTTTTTCTTATCAAATTATTTACAGTACCACTGTAAAAAGGTGGGTTTTTTAATGCGGCTTGAAAAGCACTTGAAAGCTCGTTAGAGGTTAAATCGCTTTTAATAAGTAAGCCTTCTGGATTGATACTTTTTACGATATTATGAATTCTATAAGACTCATTAAACATGGTTAAAATAATAATTTTCGCATTAGGCATTATCTTTCTTGCATGTTTAGCTAAATCCTCACCCGATGTAAATTTACCATCAGATGATGGCGGCAAACTAATGTCCATAAACAGTAAATCGTAAGGCTTATCAAAATCTAACGCTTGCTGCATAAACTGTAACGACTCATCACAATTATTGGCGATATCTATTTTAAGATCTTGATCCTCCTTTTTTGTAGCTAACAATGTGTTTTGATAGCCTTCAATTATAATAGGATGATCGTCTGTCATTAATATTCGTATGGTTTCTTGAGACATTGTTTTTTGGGTTTAAACAGGTACACTTACAGTTATAGTCGTTCTGTTTTCTTGGTTTGATTCAATAGTTAATTTTCCGTCAATTTCTGTAACACGAGAGGCTATATTTTTTAGGCCGATTCCTTTTCTTGCTCTGCTTACATCAAAACCAGAACCGTTATCAGAAACTTGTAAGCAAATTACATTATTTTTTTGCTTAAAACTAATTTCAACCTTTGTGGCATTGGCATGTTTATATATATTTTGAAGCGATTCTTGTAATATCCTGTAATAGTGAATTTTTGTTTTATTTGACACGTTATCCCAATCTATACTATCATCATTTTTTAAGTCGAACTCTAGTCCATAGGCAACACATTGAGTTTCCACTAAAGACTTTATAATGTTGTAAAAACTTGATCCAGAAACAAAATCGGTATTAAGTTCATGAGATACTTTTCTAATATCGTGTTCTATGTTTTTTAATTCTTCAATATATTTACTTCTATTGGTTATAGCTTCGTCTGTAGAAACCATATTTAGGCTATCCAAACTTAATCGTGTTCCAAATAACCGTCCTAAAATACCATCATGAAGTTCTTCAGATATTCGCTTTTTTTCAATCACTCTAGCCTCATCTATTTTATCTTGTTGCGAGAGCATTAAATTATAAATCTCTTCGTTTGCTTCTTGCTGTTGTTGTACTAGCTGTAATTCTTTGTTTTTGGCACGCTGTGAAATAATAATATACAACAAGATTAAGGTAAATACCAAACTTGCCGATAACACAATAAGCCACATCCGCTCACGTGCGATTTGTTTGTTTCTTTCTTTAAGATTATCTGTTTCAAACTCTATTCTGGCAAACTTGTTTCTTATAGCACGCTCTTTATCTTGCAAACTATCATTTATGGCGACATAAGATTTTAGGTATTCTTTTGCTTTTTCTGGCGATTCTATTTTCGATTTTAATAAAAGTGATTTTAAAGTAACATCGTTAGAGTTTGTTTCTTTAGCTAATGTGTAAGCACGATTAGCAAATAATAAGGCTGAATCCTTTTGTTTTTTATCTAAATAATATTCAGAAGCATTTAAAGACACCGTCATAATACTAAATCCATCTTGAATACTGTCGCTAATTTTATACGATTTACTCAGCATGGTTTTAATTTCCTTATCAGAGAAATCTCCTGACAAATGCTTTATAAAAGCATAATCACTTAAAATTAAAGCATAGTTAGAAAGATCTTTAAGCAACTCCTCCTCTTTCTCAAACAACTCCTTATAAATTTGTATGGCCTCCTTATATTTTTCTTGTTCCTTATAAATTAAGGCAATATTACTTTTAGAATATAATGTATATAGGGAATGATCTTCAATTTGATCGCTATATGTTAAAGCTTTTTCGTGGTACTCAATAGCATTGTCATACAACCCTAAAGCATCTGAAAGTATTCCAAGAAGATTATAAATAGACCAAAGGGCATCTAAATTATACTCGGTTTTAGGAAATTTTTGGAATAAACGTACCGAACGAATAGCATTACTTTCAGCTCCTAGATAATCCTTTTCTTCAAACTGAATATTAGCCATATTTAAAAGCGCTTCGGCATAGTTTTGCTCCATATTTAAATTAGAAAATACTTTTGAAGCATTATAATAATAGTAGTAAGCACTATCCGATTTTACTTTGGAGGAGTGACACCACCCCAAAACATTACTAATATAACCTACGGCTACAGAATCGTTAATTTTATTTGCTAGAGCTAAATTGTCTCTATTAATTTTTAAAAGTGTATCGACATCTCTTTTTTGAAGGTAAAGTGTTGCTAGCAACCTTCTACTCTTTAACAACGTACTATCTTTATTGTATTGCCTAGAAAACGCAATAGCTTTTTGCACATGTTTAATTTGCTCATTTAAACTATAGCTACCCTTTTGGGCTTCTCCTCTATAAAACCTAACACTATCCAATAAAGAAGAACTAGATTGCGCCATTACTAATTCTGGTCCTAAAAAGAGAAATAAAATTAAAATTTTTTTGTACACAAAAACTATTTAGAGGGTGTAACCAAATTTAAAACAAAAAAATGGAAAATACAGAAAGCACAAAAACCCAATTCGGCAAAGCCAAATTGGGTTATCTATAATAAAATTACAAATACTATCCGTGTTGTGGAATTCTCTTTTTTCTTACATGCTTATTAACAGCAAAATCATATTTAAAATCATTGGTTTTAACCTCTTTATGGTTAACACCTTCTGGTTTAATGTTTTTTTCACTGTTTAATCCTGTTAAGGCTACACAAAAAATAACTGCTAATAATGTAATTGTTAGGGGTTTCATACTTTTCAACTTTTTATATTTAGGTTATACAATAAATTCAAAACCGATTAAGAGCTTAAAAAGCTCTAAAAGTTGAGGGATGATAAATGGATAATTAATACGCAGTCTTATGACAAAACCATAAGCATGCCTTATTGTGAGGGATAAAATGGATTAAAAACCTTAATAAGCTGATTGTAAATCAATTTGGGGCTTACGAAGGAATATCAAATGTATTGTAAAATAACTTAATCAACTAAAAAAACACGATGAAATGCATTTTTTATCGATTAAGAGGTATTTAATGTTGCTCTAAGTGGTTAGAAAACAAAAAAGCATCCCAATTTTCACCTAAGTGAAAAAAGGAAAGCTTTCCATTGGAATACTCAACTTTATTGAGTATCTCTACATATTTGCCTTAATAACAACATTAAGGCAAAAACAACACAACTAAATCTTATTGCCAAAAAAAGCTCCAATAAAAATTGAAGCTTTAGCAATTTTTGCGGTCTGGACGGGACTCGAACCCGCGACCCCCTGCGTGACAGGCAGATATTCTAACCAACTGAACTACCAGACCGTTGCACAATTGCGGATGCAAATATACACGCCTTTTTTTATATCTCAAATATTTTACAAGAAATTTTAAAAATTATCTCATAAAAATTTTTGACGCTCCACCATAAAGGTAGATAAAACAGCGTTAAATCCCTTATTTACATCGGCTTCCACATAATTAATTTTATACTGCCCACATTTTAATTTTATGTCATTAAAATACTTATTAACGGCTTTTTCATAGTTCTCCTTAATATTTTCGGCATATAAATTTATATGTTCTCCTGTTTCAACATCAATAAATCGTCGCGGCGAATTATCAAAATCGAACATTAACTCTTTAGCTTTATCAAAAACATGAAACAACACAACTTCATGCTTATTGTGTTTTAAATGTCGTAAGGCTTCAAACAACTTCTCCTCATTGGTTTCGGTTTGAAACATGTCTGTAAATAAAAACACTAACGATCGCCTGTGAATCTTCTCAGCGATCTGGTGAAGGTAAGTATATGTCTCTGTTTGTTTACTTTCGGGCTTAGATTGCACCAACTCTCCTAACTGATGTAGCAACATATGGTAATGTCTTTCACTTCCTTTTTCTGGCGCATAAAAATCATACGCATTACTATACACGCTTAACCCAACAGTATCGCGCTGTTTTTTTAAAATATGCATTAAACTTGCCGAAGCCAAAGCAGAAAATGCAATTTTATTAAGCTTATCAATAGAAAACAACGACATTTCTGGATAATGCATAGAACTACTATTATCTATAATTAAATGGCAACGCAAGTTGGTTTCTTCGTCGTAGCGTTTTGTATATAGCTTATCTGTTTTTGCAAATAGCTTCCAATCTATATGTTTTGTGCTTTCGCCTTGGTTATATATTTTATGCTCTGCAAACTCTGCAGAAAAGCCATGAAACGGACTCTTATGCATACCGGCTATAAATCCTTCAACAACTTGTTTCGCTAACAAATCTAGATTTTTAAACCCGCCTACCTTATTTAATTCTTGTTGTAAATCCATACACATCTAAACTAAAAAAGGTTTGCCATTACAGCAAACCTTTTATCATTTCTTTAATCTTTTATTTACAAAAGCGAATCTAAAGCTTCTGCATAAGCGCTTTTTTGTGCTACACCAACTTGGCGTCCTACTACCTCTCCATTTTGAAAAACTAAAACGGTAGGAATGTTTCTTACACCATATTTTGCAGCAAACTCTTGATTTGCATCTACATCTACTTTTCCTACTACAGCTTTCCCTTCGTATTCTGTACTTAATTCATCAATAATAGGCGCTACCATTCTACATGGTCCACACCAAGCTGCCCAAAAGTCTACCATTACGGGCTTGTCGCTTTTTAATACTTGCTCTTCAAACGTTGCATCTGTAATTTCTAATGCCATAATTTATGATTTAAAAAATTGTACTTCTAGTTTCTATGCAATATTAGTCAAAAAAATCACGAAAGCTTACAACCTATCAATTTGTTTTACTTATATAAGCATTAGCTTACCTTATTTTCTTGTTTATAGCACTCCCAAAATACTTTTGGGCGGGCTTTCGGTAGTCGCTTTTTTAAAAAAAGAGCTTCAACAAATACCTCAATCCCTAGTGCGCGATTAGTTTAATTTATAAACTAATTCGTTTTCGTTAAGTTCATCTAGTAACTCTTTAGATATTTTTACCTTTTGCTTTCTGCTAGGCATATTTAATTTAATACGCTCTTCGCTATCATAAATTATAAAACTCAAGGCTTTTTCACCTTTATGAAGCCTAAACAAATCTTGCAATACCTGAATTCTGTCATTCTGTAAATCGGAAATATCTAATTTTACAGATAGCTTTTTTGCATAGTTATTCATAACATCATGTAGTAACTGAAAACTATTAAATTGCAGTCTAGGGTCGCCTTTTATGCCTGTATTTTTATTTACCCAACCTTCACGAACAAATGTTTTTACATGAAGAAAGGAATTATTAACCAAGAAATGCCTAAACTTTAAATATTCTTCACCAAAAATTCTAAACTCAAAATTATTTTCGTAATCTTCCATGGTAAACATCGCCCAACCTTTTCCTGCTTTACTAATACGATGTTGCACATCGGTAACTACACCGCCAAAAGTCAACTCTCTATTTACGTAATTATTTAAGTTGTTAAACAAAGATAAATCGGCATTACAAAAATTGGTCATTTCCACTTTAAAATCGTCTAAAGGATGACCAGAAATATATATTCCAACAACCTCTCTTTCTTTAGCTAGTTTTTCCATGGTCCCCCAATCTTCGCATGGTGGCACTTGTGGCTCTGGAATTTGAACATCGCTAGCCTCACCAAACAGGCTTACTTGGGCAGAATTTTCATTTTCTTGGTGTTTGGCACCGTATTTCATGGCTTTTTCTAAAAACGTAATACCATCGCCTTCATCTTGAAAATATTGCGCACGATGCGTATCAGAAAAACAATCAAAACCTCCTGCTAAGGCTAAATTTTCAAAGGCTTTTTTGTTTGCTGCTCGTAAATCAATTCGTTTTGTTAAATCGAAAATAGATTTGTATAAGCCGTCTTCTTTTCGATTTTCTACAATGGTTTTTACAGCACCATGACCAACCCCTTTTATCGCGCCCATACCAAAACGTACCGCATAATCTTTGTTCACAGAAAACTTATAAAACGATTCGTTAACACTTGGTCCAAGTACATTTAACTTCATTCGTTTACATTCTTCCATAAAGAACGTAACTTGCTTGATATCGTTCATATTATTAGACAATACCGCTGCCATATATTCGGCTGGATAATGAGCTTTTAAATAAGCTGTTTGATAAGCAATCCAGGCATAACAGGTAGAGTGCGACTTGTTAAACGCATAACTCGCAAAAGCTTCCCAGTCTTTCCAAATTTTTTCAAGTACATCTCTTGGATGTCCATTGGCTTCGCCGCCATCTAAAAATTTTGGTTTAAGTTTTTCTAATAAAGCAAAGATTTTTTTACCCATAGCTTTACGTAATACATCGGCTTCACCTTTAGTAAAATTTGCTAGTTTTTGCGATAGCAACATCACCTGCTCTTGATATACTGTAATCCCGTAAGTTTCTTGTAGATATTCTTCCATGGCTGGCAAATCGTAAACAATATCTTCTCGACCATGTTTACGAGCAATAAAGCTTGGTATATATTCCATTGGCCCTGGACGATACAAGGCATTCATGGCAATAAGATCATCAAAAACCGTAGGTTTTAAATCCTTCATGTGTTTTTGCATTCCTGGTGATTCGTATTGGAATATTCCAACCGTTTCACCTCTCTGGAACAACTCGTAAGTTTTTTCATCGTCTAAAGGAAAACTTTCAGGATCAAGTTCAATACCATGTTTTGCCTTTACAATTTTAATGGTATCTTTAATTAGGGTTAACGTTTTTAGACCTAAAAAATCCATTTTAAGTAATCCGGCATTTTCAACTACCGAGTTGTCAAATTGGGTAACATATAAATCGGAATCTTTAGCCGTTGATACTGGCACAAACTTGGTAATATCATCTGGCGTGATAATAACACCACAAGCGTGAATTCCAGTATTTCTAACCGAACCCTCTAGTACACGCGCTTGGTTAACGGTTTCGGCCTCCAAGCCTTCGCCTTCAGAAATATTCAACAGCTCATTAATAAGTTCGACTTCCTCCGAACGGAACTTACTTTTCAACGCTTTTTCATCCATTCCAAAAATCTTGGCCAACTTGGTATTTGGGATGAGTTTAGCAATCCTATCAGCATCAAACAATGGTAAATCTAAAACCCGTGCTGTATCACGAATGGAAGATTTTGCTGCCATGGTACCGTATGTAATAATTTGCGCCACTTGATTAGCGCCATATTTATCAATAACATAATCCATAACCCGACCTCGACCTTCATCATCAAAATCGATATCAATATCGGGCATACTTACACGATCTGGATTTAAGAAACGCTCAAACAGCAAGTCGTATTTAATAGGATCCATATTGGTAATACCTAAACAATAGGCCACCGCCGAACCAGCAGCCGAACCACGTCCTGGCCCCACAGACACATCCATGTTTCTGGCTTCTCTAATAAAATCTTCTACAATTAAGAAATATCCGGGATACCCTGTATTGGCAATAACGTCTAGCTCGAAATCGAGACGGTCTTTTATATCATCGGTAATTTCGCCATATCGTTTTTTAGCGCCTTCGTATGTTAGGTGCTTCAAGTACGCATTTTCACCGCGTTTACCACCATCTACACTATCTTCTTCTACTTGAAATTTCTCTGGAATATCAAACTTTGGTAGTAATACATCTCGAGCTAACTCGAAAGGCTCAATTTTATCAACTACTTCTTGAAGGTTGGTAATAGCTTCGGGCAAATCTTTGAAGAGTTCTTTCATCTCATTAGAAGATTTAAAGTAATACTCCTGATTTGGCAACCCGTAACGATAGCCACGACCACGACCAATAGGCGTGGCTTGCTTTTCGCCATCTTTTACGCATAATAAAATATCGTGCGCATTGGCATCTCCTTTTTCGGCGTAATATGTGTTATTAGACGCTACTAGCTTAATATCATGTGTCTTAGAAAATGCTACCAAAACTTGATTAACACGGTTTTCATCTTCTTGATTATGACGCATTAATTCAATATACAAATCATCGCCAAAGGTATCTTTCCACCACAACAAGGCTTCTTCTGCCTGATTTTCACCTACATTTAATACTTTACTAGGCACTTCGCCATACAGGTTTCCTGTAAGTACTATAACATCGTCTTTATACTGTTCAATAAGCTTTTTATCAATTCGCGGCACATAATAAAACCCTTCGGTATAGGCGATTGATGAAAGCTTCGCTAAATTATGATAACCACGTTTGTTTTTTGCCAACATAACAATTTGATAGCCATTGTCTTTTCGTGTTTTATCGGCATGATCATCACAAACAAAAAACTCGCAGCCCACAATACCTTTTATTGGTTTTGCTGTTGAAACCTCGCCTTTTTCTTGAGCCTCTTTATGTTTTTCTTCAACCGATTTGTTGTGTTTACTAATAGCGCTTACAAAGTGAAAGGCTCCCATCATGTTAGCGTGATCGGTTAAGGCTACCGCCGGCATTTGATGTTTGGCTGCCGAAGTCACCAAATCTGCAATACTTATAGTTGATTGTAAAATAGAGAATTGCGAATGGTTGTGTAAATGCACAAAATCGATATCGGCTAAATTGGAAATATTTTGTTTTATTTCCTCTGTTGAAATGGTATCGGTTTGCTCTTTTTCTAAACGCTCTCGTATTTTAGCACTTTCGCGTTTTAGATTAATATGTTTTAATCCTATAAGCTGGATTTCTTGAGGGTTTTCCTCTGAAAAACGCTCGAAATAATCTGGTTGAACATCTAACTGTTCTTTAGTATACTGTTTTCTTCTTATTAACTCTAAGAAACACCGTGTGGTAGCCTCCACATCGGCTGTGGCATTATGTGCTTCGGCAAATGGCTGGTTAAATAAATACTCATGAAGCTCGGTTAATGTTGGCAACTTAAACTTACCACCTCGACCACCAGGAATTTGACACAGTTGTGCTGTATGTTCTGTACAGGTATCTAAAACAGGTAACTCCTGTAATTTATTAGCTACATCTTCTCTAAAGAATTCGCAGCCCATTATATTAACATCAAACCCTACATTTTGTCCTACTATAAATTTGGTCTTGTTAATCGCTGCATTAAATTTTTCCAAAACTTCAGCTAGCGACACTCCTTGTTCTTGAGCTAATTCGGTAGAAATACCATGGATTTTCTCGGCATCGAAAGGAATATTAAACCCTTCTGGTTGAATAAGGTAGTCTTGATGTTCGATACAATTCCCCATTTCATCATGTAATTGCCAGGCAATCTGGATAGCTCTTGGCCAGTTGTCGGTATCGGTAATAGGCGCTTTCCAGTTTTTTGGCAATCCCGTCGTTTCTGTATCAAAAATTAAGTACATAAAAAAGCTTGGTTGTTTATTCTTGAGGGTTATTTTTTAAAAAATTTGAACGAATAAAAGTACGTAGAATTTTCTCTTTTTTAAAGTGAAGTTATAAACAGTTATAAACAACAAAAAGCGACCTGAATTAGGTCGCTTTTCATTTAACGTAATCGTTAATTGTTATTATTCGGCGTCTAAATAATCTGGAATACCATCCATGTCGGTGTCGTCGTTTGTTAAATCGCCATCGCCATTAGCATCTTCATCGGCAGTTAAAATACCATCACCGTCATCGTCATTATCTAGGTAGTTTGGTATACCATCAGTATCAGTATCGTCATTTGTAAAATTACCATCGCCATCAACATCTTCATTTATGGTTAATATGGTGTCATCATCATCATCTGTATCTAAGTAATTTGGAGTACCATCCATATCGGTATCATCATTTTCCGGATTACCATCACCATCAATATCTTCTAAAACAGTCATTACACCATCTTCATCGTCATCATCACACAACAACCCATCAATAACTTCTTGAAGCATACCTGTTTCATCTACACAGGAATCTTGTTGTTGCATTAAGGCTACCATGTAAGCATGGCATTTTGCAGAATAACTAGGATCGGTAGCTGGGTCTGAGTTAAAATAAGCTTCTTGAGCAGTTTGAGTCTCAATAATTGCCTCTTCGCAGGACACAACATCTGAAGACGTATATGGTAAAGGCAAATCAAAAAATACACCTCTATTAAAGTTTACGGTTTCATTACCTAATTCATTATAGGCATTAAACCAAAATTCACCCGAAACAGTATTTTTAGACTGGTTATATCTTGTAATTTTTATAATACCCTCTGGAGGATAAACTTGCGTATCTCCATCAGGTAAATTATTTGTTGAAAAACTATCACCTTGGTTATTTACTAAGCTTGCCATATCAACATTATTTTGCCCTAAAACAAACTCTGTTCCTACAGAAAGAGATGACACCCTTAAAGTAATGTCATCATAATTATCACTAGCAGTAACGACTAGTCTACCATTATCATCAAATGTAGCATTGTAAGCTACGGCCTTCCATCTATTTCCATCTTTCTTTCCTTGTACTGCTGGCGAGTTAAACTCCACTTCATCGCTACATCCAAAAAAGACTAAACTTAGTAGCAAAAGGGCAAAAAACTTTTTCATAAATTTTGTTGTATTTTGTATTTAAGCACTCAAAAATAGAATAAAAAAAATTAATATTCATTGAAGCTTATAAAAGATTGAAAATTAAAAAAATATCGTATCTTTGCACCCTTATTAATAATCGAGGTCGTGAACCTCACTAATTAATTATCTATGCCTGTAAAAATTAGATTACAAAGACACGGTAAAAAAGGAAAACCTTATTACTGGATTGTTGCCGCAGATTCGCGTGCAAAAAGAGATGGTAAATACCTTGAAAAAATAGGTGCTTACAATCCAAACACTAACCCAGCAACTATTGAACTTGACGTTGATGGTGCTGTAAAATGGTTACAAAATGGTGCACAACCAACAGATACTGCAAAAGCTATCTTATCGTACAAAGGTGCATTGTTAAAAAACCATTTAGCTGGTGGTGTAAGAAAAGGCGCTTTAACTGAAGAGCAAGCTGAAGAAAAATTCAACGCTTGGTTAGAAGAAAAAGCGGCTAAAATTGAAGCTAAAGCCAGTGGTTTAGCAAAAGCTGATGCCGATGCGAAAGCAAAAGCACTTGAAGCTGAAAAAGCTGTAAATGAAGCTAGAATTGCTGCAAACACTCCTGAAGAGGAAGTTGCAGAAGAAGCTCCAGCTGCTGAAGCAGATGCTTCAAACGAAGAAGAATAAAAAAATATTTTTTTATACTTTTGAACCCAGGCATTATGTCTGGGTTTTTTATTTGTTATCCTACCTACTCGACAACTCAATATGAAAAAAGAAGACTGCTTTTTTTTAGGTAAAATTGTAAAAAAATATAGCTTCAAGGGTGAGTTACTCATTAAGCTAGATACAGACGAACCCGAAATTTACGAAAACTTAGACGCCATGTTTTTAGAGGTTCGCGGAAACCTAATCCCATTTTTTGTCGAGCATGCTCAATTACATAAATCAGATTTATTACGCGTAAGGTTTGAAGATGTTAATAACGAAACCGATGCCGATGCCCTTTTAAAAAGCGACGTATATCTTCCTTTGGAACTTTTACCAAAACTTGAAGACGATAAATTTTACTATCACGAAATCATTGGATTTACTATTACTGACACAAATTTTGGCAATGTTGGCACAATAACATCTATAAACGACTCAACAGCACAAGCCCTTTTTGTAATAGACAGGAATGGTGTGGAAATTTTAATTCCCATGAACGATGAGTTCATCAAACAGGTTGACAAGCCCAACAAAACCATTCTTGTAGAAACCCCAGAAGGCTTAATCGATTTATATATTAATGATGCATAAGCCGTTTCAATTCAAACAATTTACAATTAACCAAGACCGTTGTGCTATGAAAATTGGCACAGACGGTGTGCTTCTTGGCGCATGGACTTCTTTAAATCACAATCCCTTTTCTATTTTAGATATTGGCGCTGGAACCGGCGTTATCGCTTTAATGCTTGCTCAACGTAGTTCGGCTCAAGTCATTGATGCCTTAGAAATAGACGAAAATGCTTATGAGCAATGTGTTGAGAATTTTGAACAATCGCCTTGGAACGACAGACTTTTTTGTTACCATGCTTCCTTACTAGAGTTTGCAGAAGAAATAGACGACACTTACGATGTAATTGTTTCCAACCCGCCATTTTATCAAGACAACTATAAAACAAACCAAAAGCAACGTGATTTAGCAAGATTTCAAGATGCTATGCCTTTTGAACATTTATTAGAAAGCGTATCTAAACTACTATCAAAAGAAGGTATATTTTCAGTAGTTATTCCTTTTTCTGAAGAACAAACTTTCATCAATTTAGCATTTAAACATCATTTATTTGCAAAAGATATTCTTCATATTAAAGGCACCCCAAAATCAGAAACCAAAAGGAGTTTAATAAGCTTTTCGTTCAACAAAACAGAAACAACCATAGAAGATCTTGTTATCGAAACCTCAAGGCATAATTATACCCAAGATTACATTACCCTTACCAAGGATTTTTACCTTAAAATGTAGACTTAAAAAATTGTACACTGAAAACGTTTTCGTTATTTTTGGATTTCAAATTAAAAATCAATTATGAAGCCAGACTTATTCGAAGCGCCAGATTATTACAATATTGACGAATTACTTACTGACGAACACAAATTGGTTCGCGACGCAGCCCGTGAATGGGTCAAGCGTGATGTTTCACCAATTATAGAAGACTATGCCCAAAAAGCAGAGTTTCCGGAACAAATTATTGGAGGTTTAGCAGAAATTGGTGCCTTTGGCCCTTATATTCCAGAAGAATATGGCGGCGCAGGTTTAGACCAAATTTCGTATGGATTGATTATGCAAGAAATTGAGCGTGGTGATTCGGGTGTACGTAGTACGGCTTCGGTACAATCTTCTTTGGTAATGTATCCTATTTGGAAGTATGGCACCGAAGAGCAACGTCAAAAATATTTACCAAAATTAGCTAGTGGCGAATGGATGGGGTGTTTTGGTTTAACAGAACCTGATCACGGATCTAATCCAGGAGGCATGGTTACTAATTTTAAAGATATGGGTGACCATTATTTATTAAATGGTGCCAAAATGTGGATAAGCAACGCGCCATTTGCACAAGTAGCTGTAGTATGGGCTAAAAATGAAGAAGGCCGTATTCACGGGCTTATTGTAGAACGTGGCATGGAAGGCTTTTCTACTCCAGAAACACATAATAAATGGTCCTTAAGAGCTTCGGCTACTGGAGAGCTTATTTTCGATAATGTCAAAGTGCCTAAAGAAAATCTATTACCTAATAAATCAGGACTTGGCGCACCACTTGGATGTTTAGATTCCGCACGCTACGGTATTGCTTGGGGAGCTATTGGTGCAGCTATGGATTGCTACGACACAGCATTACGTTACAGCAAAGAACGTACGCAGTTTGGAAAACCTATAGGACAATTTCAATTACAACAAAAGAAACTAGCCGAAATGATTACCGAAATTACCAAAGCACAAGTATTAACTTGGCGTTTAGGTGTGCTTCGTAATGAAGGCAAAGCCTCTTCGGCACAAATATCAATGGCCAAGCGTAATAATGTAGATATGGCCATTAATATTGCTCGTGAAGCTAGACAAATGTTAGGCGGCATGGGAATTACTGGTGAATATAGTATCATGCGTCATTCTATGAACCTAGAAAGCGTGATTACTTATGAAGGAACACACGATATTCATTTACTAATTACTGGATTGGATATTACAGGTTTAAATGCTTTTAAATAGAAAAGATTGTTTTTCAATACAAATAAGCGGGTTTTATAACTCGCTTTTTTTGTTGATATTTACAGTATGTCTTCCAAAACAAGATTAGATCGCGCTTATAAGAATGCCAAAAGAATTCCTTTTGACGACAGTTCTAAGTTTGTCTTTTTTAGTGACTGTCATCGTGGCGACAATAGTTTTGCAGATGATTTTGCTAACAATCGCAATATTTATTTTCACGCATTAAAACATTATTTCGTAGAAGGCTTTCAATACTGTGAATTGGGAGATGGCGACGAGCTTTGGGAAAACCTAACTTTCGAATCCTTATTATTTGCACACAAGAACGTGTATGATTTGCTGAAATTATTCCACGATGAAGGCAGATTGCACATGGTTTGGGGCAATCATGATATGGTTTATAAAGACCCTAAATATGTAGACAAGTACCTCAACAGTTATTTCGATCCTAAAACTGGTGAAAATGAAGACCTATTTTGCAACATAAAATACCACGAAGCCTTAGTGTTACAACATATCGAAACCAAACAAGAGCTTTTCTTAGCACACGGCCATCAAGCCGATTGGTGGAACTATACCTTTTGGCGGTGGAGTCGATTTTTGGTTAGAATACTTTGGAAACCCCTAAACGTTATGGGTATTGCAGACCCAACAAGCCCAGCGAAAAACTACAAAGAACTCATAAAAGTTGAAAAACGCCTTAAAAAGTGGATTATTGAAAACAACAACCTACTCACCGTTGTGGGGCACACTCATCGTCCTCGTTTTCCAGAACCAGGTGACATTGCTTTTTTTAACGATGGGAGCTGTGTTCACCCTAGAAGCATTACTGGCATTGAAGTTGAAAACGGAATGATTTCTTTAATAAAATGGCAAATTGCTACCACAGACAACGGCACGCTACAAATTGTTCGCGTACTGTTGGAAGGACCTAAAAGGCTGATTGATTATAAAACCGAGTGATTTTTAACTCTCTGGAGCCAATTCTACTTTTAAGCCATCCATTTCTGGGGTAATTTGAATTTGGCATCCTAATCTACTATTATCTCGCACATCAAAAGCTTCAGAAAGCATAGCTTCTTCATCATCTTGCATTTCTGGTAGCTCGTGATCAGACAACACATAACATTGACATGAAGCACACATGGCCATACCGCCACAAATACCAATAGTACCTTCAGGAGCTAATTCGTAACTACGAACTACTTCCATTAAGTTCATGGCCATATCAGTTGGCGCATCAATTTCGTGTGTTACGCCATCGCGATCTATAATTGTAATTTTTACATCTTGCTCTTCCATTACTCTATTGCTTTTACTACAGCTTTTGGCGCTTCTTTTCTACTACCATCAAATCCATCAATACCACTAACGGTTGTATATTTTAACACATAACGTTTGCCTGGATTAATAATTTGATAAGCCGCTTGACACATTAAGGTTGCTTCGTGAAAACCACAAAGAATAAGCTTTAGTTTTCCAGGATAGGTATTTACATCGCCAATGGCAAAAATTCCTGGAATATTGGTTTGATAATCTAAAGCATTATTTACTTTAATGGCATTTTTTTCAATTTCTAATCCCCAATCTGCTATTGGACCAAGTTTTGGAGACAAACCAAATAATGGCACAAAATGATCGCATTCTATTTCAAATTCGTTTTTAATATGTTGTGCTTGTTCAACAACAACTCCTGTAACATGATCTTCCCCTAAAATACCTACAACTTCTGCAGGAGTTATTAAGTTGATTTTCCCTTGGTTCTTTAACTCTTGCACTTTCTCTACCGAATCTAAAGCTCCTCGAAACTCATTTCTTCTATGAATAAGCGTTACTTCTTTGGCAACATCTGTTAAAAAAATACTCCAGTCTAAAGCTGAATCGCCACCACCAGCAATAACCACTTTTTTATCGCGGTAAATTTCTGGGTCTTTAATCATGTATTCTACACCAGTATCTTCATACAAATGAATGTTATGAATTTTAGGCTTTCTAGGCTCGAAACTACCCAACCCACCAGCAATAGCAACTACTGGCGCGTGATGCTTGGTTCCCTTATTAGTCGTCACAATAAAGGTTCCATCGTCTTGTTTTTCAATGGTTTCGGCTCGTTCGCCTAGGGTAAATCCTGGCTCAAACTGTTTTCCTTGTTCTAAAAGTCTTTCGGTTAAATCGCCGGCTAAAATTTCTGGATAAGCTGGTATGTCGTAAATAGGTTTTTTTGGATAAATCTCTGAGCATTGCCCGCCTGGTTGTGGTAAGGCATCTATAAGATGGCACTTTAGCTTTAATAACCCAGCTTCAAAAACAGTAAATAATCCTGTTGGGCCAGCGCCAATAATTAAAATATCGGTCTTAATCATATTCTTCTTCTGAAAAAGTTTACTTTATATGACACAAATGTCATGTGTTTCGAGTGGAAATTCTATGACAATTATCATTCTTCAAAATATTACAAAAAAGATTCCTGCATAAAGCAGGAAATGTTATAGAAACCTTGTTATTAACACATTAAGCTACTACGTTAATGACTTGTTCTATTTGTGGCGCATATTTTTTTATGGTCATTTCTACACCAGACTTTAACGTCATTTGATTAACACTACAATTGGTGCAAGCACCTTCTAGTTGAACTTTTACTAAAGTTCCATCTTCTATGGAAAGTAAGGAGATGTTACCGCCATCGCTTTGTAAAAACGGGCGAATTTCTTCCAATGCTTTTTCCACATTCTTTTTTAATTCTTCTTGTGTCATCATTATTTCTTAACTGCCGAACATCCGGCCATTGTTGTAATTTTAATTGCTTCTGTTGGTGGTAAGGCATCGTTACGTCTTACAACCTCTTGCACAACATTTTTGGTTAATTCTTCAAAGGCTTGCTCTAAAGGTGTTGCTGTTTGTAAAGCTGCTGGTCTTCCAACATCACCTGCCTCACGAATACTTTGCACTAAAGGTATGTCTCCTAAAAATGGGACTTTTAAATCTTCGGATAGGTGTTTTGCGCCTTCTTGACCAAAAATATAATATTTATTGTTTGGTAATTCTTCTGGTGTGAAATACGCCATATTTTCAACAATACCTAAAACAGGTACGTTAATACTATCCTGCTGGAACATAGCTACACCTTTTCTAGCGTCGGCTAGGGCTACTTGCTGCGGTGTACTAACCACAACAGAACCTGTAATTGGCATAGCTTGCATAATGCTTAAGTGAATATCGCCTGTTCCTGGTGGTAAGTCGATTAGTAAAAAGTCTAGCTCGCCCCAATCGGCATCGAAAATCATTTGGTTTAATGCTTTTGCAGCCATAGGTCCACGCCAAATAACAGCTTGATCTGGTTTGGTAAAGAAACCTATGGATAATATTTTCACACCATAGTTCTCGACAGGCTTCATTTTAGACTTCCCACCTACGTTTACTGATAATGGACGTTCATTTTCCACATCATACATAATAGGGATAGATGGCCCATAAATATCGGCATCTAATATACCTACTTTGAAGCCCATTTTAGCTAACATGGCTCCTAAATTTGCTGTTACGGTAGATTTACCAACACCTCCTTTTCCAGAGGCTACAGCTACAATATTTTTAATTCCGGGAATAGGCTTTCCTTTTATTTCTTGCTTACCTGCAGACATACCATTTTTAGGTTTAGCAGGAGCATCAACCTTTATGTTTACTTTTATTTTTGCTTTTTTGTAAACCTTGTCGTGAATGACTTTCATGATTTCGACTTCGGTTTTCTTTTTGGCTTGTAAACTTGGGTTTTTTATGGTAACATCTACAACAACCTCATCGCCAAAAGTAACGACATTGGTTACAGCTTCACTTTCCACCATATTCTGTCCTTCGCCAGGAGCGGTTATGGTTTCGAGTGCTTTTAATATATCTTGTTTATTTAGTTTCAAAATCAATAATTTAGACTGGTTCTAAGATTACAAATATACTGCGAAATCTTTACAATTTGAAGCTGTTTAATTGAAATGATTGATGCTTGAATTTTTTCTGTCTATTACTCTGCAAAGTTTAGAAAACTTCTTTTGAGTTTTTTATTTAGAATAGAATCTCCTTTGTAGGAAAACCGCTTAAGACTTTCCATGACTTTAGTTGAATCGAATTGCTTATAATTTATGTAGCCTTCATAAACATTTGAGTAAAATGTGTTTTGAAATGATACTAGCTTAACTCTTAACTTGGTTTTATATGCTCCTTTATATCTTTTTACGGTAGATGCGATAAATTTTTGTGGTTCAAGCATATAGTCTTTGTGTTTATAAGCACAATCATAATAAGCTTGTTTATGATATTCAACAGGCTTCCAATCGCCATTACTGTTTTTTGCTTCTAAAATGAAAAACAAATCATTGGCATCGACCGGCCTTTGAACTCTTCTGCTACTATGTGCAAAATTGTAAATATATACTGGATAAGAACTGTAATGAATTCGTTTTCTTTTCTTTATTTGTTTTCTAGCACTAATAGTATCTATGTAATACTTGTAGTCGTAATCTTCAATTTCTTTATTGTATATAGAGTCTACTACTTGTATTGGTGGCGGAATATCTAATATAGAAATTTCAGAAGAATGAAAGTTTTTGTTCGAAGTATCTACAAACACCCTTAAACTGTCGTAAGCCTTGTTTTTAAATGTTGAATAGGTTTTCGTATAATTAAGTTTATTATACTTTTTTGGCAACACAAAACTTATTGAATCTTTAATATTTACATCATAGACAACAGTCTTCATTGGATTCATATTAAAAACCTCCATTGTTATTAATGAATCAACTTCATTATCTACAGCTGCTTTAGGAAGCTTAGGAATAGCTTTACCACAACCTAAACAACAAAAAAGCATCACTCCTAAAATTATACGAAAAAAATGCATCTTTAAAATTAATTCAAAAATTATACCGTTACAAACTAGCTGGATCCCAAAACAAATTTTCAAAATCCTGAATCTGATTATTTACTACGGTTACCCCTTCACTTTCCAAAAGTTGTTGCATCAGATTTGTACCATCGAAATGATGTTTTCCAGTTAGGAGTCCTTTTCTATTTACCACACGATGAGCTGGCACATCTTTCCCCGAAGAGTTATTCATAGCATAACCCACCATTCTTGCGCTTCGTGGCGCGCCCAAATATTTTGCAATGGCACCATAACTAGTTACTCGTCCATAGGGAATTTGCCGAGCAACCTGATAAACCTTATCGAAAAAGTTAAGTGTTTCGGGTTTCATTACACCTCTTTAATTATATTAATTAATGTAATTACAGCTACAATGCCAGTAATACCACCAATAAGGTAATTCATGTTTTTTTGTGATGTAAACGATCGTCCTTTAATTTTCTCGAAAAAGAACATATAAATATACAGCACAACAAAAGCCCCTGTTGTTGCTCCAGTAACATAAGAAGCAATGCTAGTTTTATCGAAACTTAACCATCCAAAAGACGATAAGGTAATGGCCATATAGGCCTGAAAAGGTACAGGAAATACATTTATTGCCGATAAAAACACTCCTTGAAAAAAGCGACTTGATTTACTTTTAACTTCAATTTCTTTTTTAGGTTTATCGGTGCTTTTCGCTATAAACAGAAAATATACAGAAACTAGCACAAAAATAACAAAGGCTACACGTTGCAAAATATCGATAACATCGGGGTGGTTACTTAAATATCGTGCAAATACTGTTGCTATTAGTGCTTGAAAAACGACAACTAAACAGGCTCCTAAAGAAAACATAACGCCTCTTACATGCCCATCTTTCATGGATATTTTCGCTGCATTCATATTTAACAAACCTGGTGGAAGTGTTGCTAAAAACGTTGCTGCAAAACCTAGTAAAAAAACAATGGTTAAATTCAAACGTTGTTTATTTTAAACCTAATATACGTAATTGCTTTGTCTTGTTCCAAATATTGGCTTTCGTAAAAGGTTTGAATTTCAGTGACTTCTTCTGGGCTTCCGCCTAACTTATAAACATCATGATTGGCATACAAAACCTCGTGCCCTGCACCATGTAACAAACCAAGTGTATAACCATGCATAAACTCGCTGTCGGTTTTAAGATTTACTACACCATCTGGTTTTAAAATAGTTTTATAACGCTTTAGAAAAGCTTTATTCGTCATTCTATGTTTGGTTCGCTTATATTTTATTTGTGGATCGGGAAATGTAATCCAGATTTCATCGACTTCATTTACATCAAAAGCATATTCTATAAGTTCAATTTGGGTACGTAAAAACCCTACATTAGGTATATTTTCTTCTATAGCGGTTTTTGCGCCACGCCAAAATCTTGCACCTTTAATATCGATTCCTATAAAGTTTTTGTTTGGATATTTTTTTGCCAAACCAACAGAATATTCACCCTTTCCGCAACCTAATTCCAATACGAGTGGATTATTATTCTTGAAAAAATCTTTATTCCACTTACCTTTATACGGAAACTTATGTTCAACCATTTCTTCTCTAGTTGGCTGAATAACATTATTAAAGGTCTCGTTTTCCTTAAATCGTTTTAGTTTATTTTTGCTTCCCACAGTAATTTAATATTTAGGCAAAATTAAGGAAACATATTAGTATTACATTTGCTTTTTTTATGAAGTTGAAAAAAAGAATTTTAGTTGCGCCTTTAAATTGGGGTCTTGGTCACGCTACAAGATGCATTCCTATTATTAATGCATTGGAGTCTCAAGGCTTTGAACCCGTTATTGCTAGCGATGGTGTGGCACTACAGTTATTACAAAAGGAGTTTCCTAAGTTAACGCATATTGAAATTCCGTCCTATAATATTACTTACGCTAAAAAAGGAAGTCTGTTTAAACTTAAGCTTATTAAAGATTCTCCTAAAATGCTAAAAACTTTTAAAGCTGAAAAAAAAGCTCTTACGAAAATAGTTACCGATTATAAGATTGATGGTATTATTTCGGATAACCGATTTGGCGTGTATAACAAACATATTCCTTCGGTATTTATTACACATCAACTGCAAGTATTAAGCGGAACAACCACATGGTTTAGCACTAAGATTCATCATAAAATTATTAAGAAGTTTAACGAATGTTGGGTGCCCGACAATCTTAATGCTCCAAATCTTAGCGGAAAACTTGGCCATATAGACAACCTAATTATAAAAACGAAATATATTGGTCCTTTAAGTCGCTTTAAAAAAACCTTTTCAGAACCTCGGTACGATGTTATGATTTTACTCTCTGGTCCAGAACCACAACGTGGTTTTTTAGAAGAAAAGCTATTACATGAATTCAAATTCTTTAATGGCAAGGTTATTCTTATTAAAGGAAAAATAGAACGCTCGCAAACCAAAGAGGTTTCTGGTAGCCTCACAATTGTAAACTTTATGACTAGCAACGAACTTGAAGACACCATAAATAGAAGCAATTTAGTTATCTCTCGTTCGGGTTACACCACCGTTATGGATTTAGCTAAACTATGCAAAAAGGCTTTTTTCATTCCTACTCCAGGGCAAACCGAACAAGAGTATTTAGCTAAAAAACTTGATAATGATGGTTTAGTACCACATTGTAACCAAAATGATTTTACTATTAAAGCTTTAGAAAGAGTTAAAGATTATCAAGGGTTAACCACTTTTGACTATGAAGTGAATTATAAAAAGTTATTCAGCCTTTTCTAGGCTAAAAGAAAATTCACTACCAACGTCGGCTTCGCTTTCAATGTATATTTTCTCGTCGTGTGCTTCTATAATATGCTTTACGATGGACAACCCTAATCCTGAACCACCTTCTTTTCTAGAGCCACTTTTATCTACACGATAAAAGCGTTCAAACACTCGCGATAAATGTTCTTTGGAAATACCTTCGCCATTATCCGTTACCCTAACAATGGCTTTATTTTTTATAAGATTTTCTATACTAACTTCTGTGGTGCCTTTTTCTCTTCCGTATTTAATAGAATTAACCACTAAATTTGTAAGCACTTGCTGAATACGCTCTTTATCGGCTTTTACGTAGATAGGTTTGTCATAATCAATGTCAAAAGTCAAGGTTATTTTTTTCTTGGCAGCTTTCATCTCAAGCAGTTCAAATACGTTTTTCACCAGCTCAACAATATCAAAAACTTCAATATTTAATCTTAAATCGCCAACTTCCAACTTGGTAATCATATCCAAGTCTTTAACAATGTATATTAATCTTTCTACACCTTTGTTGGCACGACTTAAGTATTTAGATAGTATTTTCTTATCGTCTTTAGCGCCATCAAGCAGTGTGAGCAGATAACCTTGTACGGTAAACAAAGGTGTTTTTAACTCGTGAGACACATTACCAAGAAATTCTTTACGATACTCCTCTCTAACTTTTAAGGTTTCTATTTCTAGTTTTTTATCCTTGGCGTACTTATCTATTTCTTTGGTAAGTGTAGCTATATCTGTAGTTATGGCTTTGTTGGTTAACGAGGTAGATTCTAAAAGTGTTAAATCGTCGTAAATTTTCTTTACTCTTCTGTATATAAAGCGTTCTACACGATATTGAATGACAATAAATGAAATAGCGTATAGAATTATTGCGAATGGCAATATTAACCAACTAAAGGCTTTTATAATCCATAAAAAAACACTCATAAGGAGTGTTGTAGTTACGGTTATAAACAACGAAGTTTTGAACGCAAACTTGTATGTTTTTTTGAGTTTTTGCATTAATCTACAAACTTATACCCAACACCTTTAACTGTTTTAAATGATTTGTCGCCAATTTTTTCACGAAGTTTTCTAATATGAACATCTATAGTTCTTCCTCCTACAACAACTTCATTTCCCCAAACTTTGTCCAAAATCTCCTCGCGTTTAAACACTTTTCCAGGCTTGGATGCAAGCAAAGATAGTAATTCAAACTCTTTACGAGGCAATATAATTTCTTCGTTTTTTAAAACAATTTTATATTCGTCTCTATTAATGGTTAAGTTACCTATTTTAACCACACTGTCTTGACTCTCGTCTTCTTTTAATCGTCTTAAAAGCGCTTTTACTTTGCTTACTAAAACTTTTGGTTTTATTGGTTTTGTAATGTAATCGTCTGCACCAGCATCAAACCCAGCAACTTGCGAATAATCCTCGCCTCTTGCTGTTAAGAAGGTAATTATGGTGTCTTGTAAATCTGGAAGTTTTCTTATTTGTTCGCACGCCTCAATACCATCCATTTCTGGCATCATCACATCTAATATAATAAGGTGTGGTTTTTCTTTTTTTGCTATTTTAACAGCTTCCATACCATTTTCTGCAGTGGTTACTTGATAGCCTTCAGAAGATAAATTATAGCCTACTATTTCTAGAATATCTGGCTCGTCGTCTACAAGTAAAATTTTAATGTCCTTTTTTTTCATCTGTTGTAAATTTGTTTTTTTCAGATGGCGTAACTTGGTATAAAACTAACCATAGTTACCGCACTTATTGTGTTGTGTTTTTTACGATTTAGTGTAAAGATACTATTAATAACAAAGATTTATAAATCTACACAAAACAAATAACAATTATGTAACACCTAAATGACGTTAATTTAATTTTTTGAATGCATTTTGGCGAACATTAATAGAATTTGGTATAAAATTTGATTATTTTTTGTAGCTTTATTTCATGTAAAAGATAAACACTGTTTATGAAACAATTATACGTTATTATTATCTTTTTATTTGCGTTGTGTTTCTCTGTTGAGGGGTTTTCTCAAGAACGTCAAAATTCTATAAACACCCTCCAAACAGAAACAGTTAACGTTTACCCCAACCCTGTAAAAAATGGGGTAGTCACTATAGCTTCTAAAAGTGACCACAAAAAAAATATCGAGGTATATAATGTTTTAGGAAAGCAGGTTCTAAAAACATCTCTTTTAAAGAATAAGCTTAACGTTTCTAAGCTTCCTTCAGGTATTTACATTTTAAAAATTTCTATCCAAAATCAAGAGTTTACAAGAAAACTTGTTGTAGAATAGCAATGTTATATAATTGTAAAAAAAGCAATTAGCCCTATCTCCTTATAGATAAAACACAATTTTCTCCTTATATTTGTTACTCTAATTTTTTATTTAAACTATTAATCGATTATGAAAAAACTTTACTTTTTAGTTTTTGTTCTAATTGGTCTTAACTATGGCTATTCTCAAGGAACAGAAACTTTTGACAACTTTCCTGAAACAGGATCATCTTATGCAGATGGTACCTTTACAGGAAATGATGGTTCTACTTGGACTTATGTTCAGTCTCGAGGAGATTCTGAAATCACAGGACATGCCTTAATGCTTGGTAGAAATAGATCTCCTCAAGCTGAGGTTTATTCTGGTTCTATTTCTGGAGGTATAGGAACACTTACCTTTAATTATATGCAAGCTTTTAGCACAAATGTTAATTTAAACGTTTTAGTTAATGGTAACGTAGTAGGTACGGTAACTAGTGATGGTGAACAAGGAGTTATTAAATCATCTGGAACAATTACTGTAAACGAAGCTGGAAGTTTTGATTTAAAATTCATCAATGTAAATAATAGTGATGGACAAGTTACTATTGATGATATTACATGGACTGCTTTTTCTACATCTTGTGGTGTTTTACTAGAGCAAGAATCATACATATGTAATTCTAATAACGTTGGAGATAATAATGATTCTGTTACTATCGAAATTCCTTACACAGGATCTGATGCAGCAATCACTAATGTAACAACCACTTCTGGTGGCACAGTAGGCGGAAACAATCCTGCTTCTTTTGCAGATGGTACAATCACTATAACAGGTTTATCTGAAGGTGATTCTTGGGATTTAGCTTTAGTTGGTGGAGATTGCGGCGCTATTTCTGCTTCAGGAACTGTTCCTGCTGCTGAATGCGACCCTGTTCCTAACACTTGTTTTGATTTAAGCAACGGTACCGAGCAATTTGAGTTAGTTGTAATCACTCAAAATAGTGGTTTTACAAACAATGGAACTTGGGAAAACAACTCTGGCGTTTACAGTGCAAACGGCTATTGCGGTGGTGGTTGTGAAGAACCAGTAGAAAGTTGGTTGGTTTTTGGCCCATTAGATATGACAGGAGTTTCTGATTTAACTTTAGATTTTGATGCTTCTGAAAACTTTGGAGTTACCGATTTGGTTGTAGCTTACACAAGTGCTTACTCTGGATGTCCTTCAGGTACATCTTGGACAACTGCTCAAACCATTACAGATTCTGGCGCTATAAGTGTAGACTTAGCTGCAGCTTCAGGAACAGAGGTTTTTATTGGTATTCAATACGCTGATGATGGAACTGGCGGATACTCTGGATGGGATTTAGAGAACGTTGCACTTAATGCCTTTGGATCTTGCCCTACTTTAGGCACAAGACCAGTATCTGACTGCGCTGTATGCGACCTAACTTTAGGCACAGAAGACTACGTTTGTGACACCAATACTGCAGGAAATGATAACGATGCTGTAATTATTGAAATTCCTTACACCGGTGTAGAAAGTTCATTAACTTCTGTTACCACAACTTCTGGCGGTACAGTTGGCGGTGATGATCCTTCTTCTATTGCTGACGGAGTTATAACAATAACTGGTTTATCAGAAGGTGATGCTTGGGATTTAACATTAAATGGTGGTGATTGCGATGGTACAACTATTTCTGGAACTGTAGGTTCTGCTATTTGCGACCCAGTAACTACCGATTTAGTTATTAATGAAATATTGGCCGATCCAGATGGAACCAACGGTGATGCCAATGGTGATGGTGTTGTTGACACACAACAAGATGAATTTGTTGAAATTTACAACATAGGAACTTCAAGTATCGACCTTGAAGGCTATATCATTGCCGATGGAAATAGTGACAGACACGTCTTCCCTGCTGGAACAATACTTCCTGCTAATGGCTTTATTACTGTATTTGCTGGAGGAACACCAACGGGTATAAATGGTATTTCCCAAACAGCTACTTCTGGCGCATTTGGATTTAACAATGGTGGTGATACTGTAACCCTAAAAAATGCTAGCGGTGTAGAAGTTGTTTCATACACTTACGGTAGCGAAGGCGGTAACGATCAATCTATTGGAAGAAGCCCTGATTTTACTGGAAGTTTTGTTGAGCACTCAACTATTACAGGAAATAATGGTCGTCTGTTCTCTCCAGGAGAAAACAATGACATCCCATTATCTGTAAACCAATACACTACTACATCTTTTAGTGTATATCCAAACCCAACAAATACGGGATATGTTAACATTACATCGGCTAAAAACAGTACTATTTCTGTAGCTGTTTACGACATTCTAGGAAAACAAGTTATCAATAAAACATTAACCGAAAATACCTTAAATGTATCTTCTCTTAATGCTGGAATGTACATCTTGAAAATTTCTCAAGACGGTGCTTCTACAACTAAAAAGCTTGTTATTAAATAACATGTCTTAATAATTTTTTTAGAAAGCGCTACTATTATGGTAGCGCTTTTTATTTTACCTATTTTTGCATGAATGATAAGTGCTGATCACATTTTTAATATAAACACTAGCCAAGAATTTAATACCACGGCTTTAGATATTTTCAAATTTCAATTTGAAAATAATCCCGTTTATAGGTCGTATTGCGATTTACTTTACAAACATCCTAGCGATATTACACAGGTAAAAGATATTCCGTTTTTACCCATACAGTTTTTTAAATCACACACCGTTTTAAGCCAAAAGAACATTGAAAAAACTTTTACTAGTTCTGGCACAACTGGTACTACAACAAGCAAACATCATGTTAGCGACTTGAGTATTTACGAAAACAGTTTTACAAAAGGATTTCAAAAGTTTTATGGTAATGTTGAAGATTACACCATATTAGCACTCTTACCATCATATTTAGAACGTGACGGATCGTCTTTAATTTATATGGTAGACCATTTAATAACACAATCGCAACATGCCGAGAGCGGTTATTACCTCAATAATTTATCCGATTTAAAAAACACGTTACTTAAACTTGAAGCACAGGGCAAAAAAACCTTATTAATAGGGGTGTCTTTTGCATTATTAGATTTAGTTGAACACCATCAATTTCAGTTAAAAAATACTGTCGTTATGGAAACAGGAGGCATGAAGGGTAGACGTAAAGAATTAATTCGCGAAGAATTACATAACATCTTAAAACAAGGATTTGGTATTACAAATATTCATAGTGAATACGGCATGACAGAACTGTTAAGTCAAGCCTACTCCCAAGGGCAAGGTATATATAAATGTCCTAATTGGATGCGTGTAGTAACAAGAGATACCGAAGACCCTTTAACTATTTTAAACACGTCATCTTCTGGCGGATTAAATATTATCGATTTAGCAAATATTAACTCCTGCAGTTTTATAGCCACTCAAGATTTAGGCAAAGTACATACCAACAATACATTTGAAGTTTTAGGACGCTTTGACCACTCTGATGTTCGTGGTTGTAATTTAATGGTATTGTAAGGTCTTATTATTTTTTCCGACTAACATATTGCTTTCAAGATGAGAAAGAAAAATTGGTTGGTTAGTTAAATTTTGAATTGAAAGTAAAACGCCTGATATTTCTATCAGGCGTTTTTAATTATACAGCTTTAATTATGTATGTTTTTTTCTTACCACGATTAATAATCACATAACGGTTATTAATCAAATCTTCTGTGGTTAACTTATAGGATTCTCCTACTTTTTCTTTGTTTACAGAAATGGAGTTTTCTTTTAAAGCGCGTCTTGCTTCTCCATTAGAAGCTAAGAAATTTGTTTTAGCAGCCAAAGCACCAATCATATCAACGCCGTCGTTAAAATCACTTAATAGAATCTCGGCTTGTGGCACACCTTCAAAAACATCCAGAAAAGTACTTTCATCCAAGGTTTTAATATCTTCTTTAAAGGTTTTACTAAACAAGATGTTCGAGGCTTTTTCAGCAACTTCAAAATCGGCTTTAGAGTGTACAAATATAGTAACCTCCTCGGCTAATTTCTTTTGTAATAGTCGTAAATGAGGCGTTTCTTTATGTGCTTTTATTAAATCCTCTATCGTGTCTTTATCTAAGAATGTAAAGATTTTTATATACTTTTCGGCATCCTCATCAGAGGTATTTAACCAAAACTGGTAAAATTTATACACCGATGTTTTATCAGCATCTAACCATACGTTTCCACCTTCACTTTTTCCAAATTTAGAGCCATCTGCTTTTGTGATTAACGGACACGTCATGGCGTAAGCTTTTGCTTCTTCACCTACATTCATACGTCGAACCAATTCTGTTCCTGTGGTAATATTTCCCCATTGATCGCTTCCGCCCATTTGTAACACACAGTTGTACGTTTTATATAGGTGGTAAAAGTCGTATCCTTGAATTAACTGATAGGTAAATTCGGTAAACGACATACCTACATTACCATCTTCACCCGAAAAACGTTTTTTCACAGAGTCTTTTGCCATCATATAATTTACAGTGATTCGTTTACCTACATCGCGTGCAAAATCTATGAATGAAAAGTTTTTCATCCAATCGTAATTATTAACTAATAATGGTGCATTGTCTTCTTTAGAATCGAAATCTAAAAAGCGAGACAGCACATTTTTTATACCTTGCACATTATGATTAAGCGTTTCTTCATCTAGCAAATTTCGCTCATCACTTTTTCCAGAAGGATCGCCAATCATTCCTGTGGCGCCACCAACCAAGGCAATAGGTTTATGACCAAAACGCTTTAAATGAACCAAAAGAATTATAGGCACTAAACTTCCTATATGCAACGAATCTGAAGTGGGATCGAACCCAATATAAGCGGTTGTCATTCCTTTACGTAATTGTTCTTCGGTTCCGGGCATGATATCGTGTACCATTCCTCTCCAGCGTAGTTCGTCAACTAATGTTTTAGACATATTTAGGTGTATTTACTATCGTGTTTTTTCTATAAAAATAAAAGCCTACAAGTGTAATGAGGCTAATTATTTAGCAAAGATAAAAATCACGACTCAATTACTAGGGGTTTATGAATAATTCTTTACTTTCGTTTTTATGATATTAGTTACTGGTGGCACTGGATTAGTTGGGTCTCATTTACTTGTTAGACTTACAGAAAAACAGCAACGTATTCGCGCTATTTATAGAGATGAAAAAAAACTACCTCTTGTTAAGAGGGTGTTTAGCTATTTTAATGCTAGTGATCGTTTTGATAAGGTAGACTGGGTAAAAACTGATTTACTAAACATTCCAGAACTTTCTAATGCTTTTAAAGATATTACTATTGTATATCATTGTGCGGCTTTAGTCTCTTTCGATCCTAAAAAATATCACGCCTTGCGAAGCACTAATATTGAAGGGACAGCCAACATTGTTAATCTATGTATTTCAAATAACATTAAAAAACTTTGCTATGTAAGTTCGGTAGCAACTTTAAGTAAAACTGCAGGAAAAGATACTATAACCGAAACATCTTATTGGAATCCAGAAGAAAACCATAGTATTTATGGTATCACAAAATATGGTGCTGAAATGGAAGTGTGGCGAGGGACCCAAGAAGGGGTTCCTGCTATTATTGTTAATCCTGGTGTTATTTTAGGTGGTGGATTTTGGGATGATAGCAGTTGTTATATCTTTAAAAAAATTCACAACGGGCTCACTTATTACACCAAAGGTACAGCTGGTTATGTTGACGTGTTAGATGTTGTAGAAATTATGGAGCGATTAATGATTTCTAAAATTGAAAACCAAAATTATATTTTAGTTTCAGACAACTGGACTTACAAAGGTTTTTTAGAACAAACAGCTAAAGTGCTTCATGTTACGCCACCTAAAAAAGAAGCTTCGAATATGTTGCTAAATATTGGTTGGAGGTTAGATTGGTTAAAATCGTTTTTTACAGGAAAAGACAGATTACTTACCAAACATTTAAAAAACACTTTACAATCGACTAAAATTTACAGTAATGACAAAGTAAAAACCGAATTAGACTACAATTTTACTCCTATTAAAAAAAGCATTAACAGAATTTCTAAACAGTATTTAAGCGACCTCTAATTTACTTTTGATCTGGTCTTGTAACAGCTTTAAACTCTTTTAATTTTTTCTTTTTTGTCTCCTCTCTTTTAATGGAGTCTTTAAACCTTTTATCTTTTGCCTCTTTTTCTACTTGATCGTCAAATTTATCTTTAAGGCGTTTTAAACTATCTGTTACAGCGTTTAAAATCTCTTCGTAAACCTTACCGTTAGAAGCGTAGTAAGCATTACTCTCCACAAACTGTAAGCTATCTATATGATGCTTTTTATAAATATACGTTTCGGGATGTATGTCTTTATTTTCTAACTTTTTTTTGTTCACTCCCTTTGCAGAAGATAATAAAGAGATATCCATTAGGACATCGACCATTTTATCTTTTGCAATTAAATTTTCTGGTTTTTCTGGTTTGTATGAATAATTACAAGCCGAAAAAACCATAAAACAAAGTATGTATACACTTATTTTTTTCATCTGTTAAACGTTAAGCGTTTTCCAAATTTCTTATTATTAAACTTAAAGTTTTCGTATGCTAACTCACCATTAACAAACGTATGGGTTACTCGCGATTTAAACGTTGTGCCTTCCATTGGCGACCATCCGCATTTGTAAGCAATGTTATCTTTATTTACCGTCCAAGGATTTGCAGGGTTTACCAATACAATATCTGCAAAATAGCCTTCTTTTAAATATCCTCTTTTTTCAACATCGAATAAAATAGCTGGGTTATGACACATTTTTTCTACAAGTTTCTCAACTTTTATTTTCCCGTTTAAATGTGCTTCAAACATAGCTACAAGGGCGTGTTGCACCAATGGCCCACCTGAAGGTGCTTTTGTATAAACATGTTGCTTTTCTTCTAGTGTATGTGGTGCGTGGTCTGTGGCTATAACATCTATTCTGTCATCCAATAAAGCTTCCCAAAGTTGCTCTCTATCTGTTTTTGTTTTTACCGCTGGATTCCATTTTATTAAGGTCCCTTTTTCATCGTAATCTTCATCTGAAAACCATAAATGATGAATACAAACTTCGGCTGTAATTTTCTTATCTTTTAAAGGTGTTTTATTTGTAAATAAGTTGGTTTCCTTCCCTGTCGACAAATGAAATATATGTAATCTTGCGCCTGTTTTTTTAGCTAATTCTATTGCTTTAGACGAGGATAAATAACAAGCTTCTTCACTCCTAATTTTAGGATGAAACTTAACAGGAATATCATCTCCATATTCCTTTTTATAAGTTTCAAGGTTTTTCTTAATGGTGGCTTCGTCTTCACAATGCACCGATATTACCATGTTAGTACTTGAAAAAATCTTTTCTAAAACCTGTGGGTCATCAACTAGCATATTTCCTGTTGAGGAGCCTAAAAATAATTTTAATCCAGCAACACTTTTAGGATCAACTTTTAGGATTTCTTCTAAATTATCGTTAGTACCACCAAACATAAACGAATAATTGGCGTAAGAACTTTTAGAAGCTATAGAAAATTTATCTTCTAATTTCTCTATAGTTGTTGTTTGTGGAACCGTGTTAGGCATTTCAATAAACGATGTAATGCCACCAGCTACCGCAGCACGAGACTCGGTTTCTATGGTTGCTTTGTGTGTTAATCCTGGTTCTCTAAAATGCACTTGATCGTCTATAACTCCTGGGATAGCGTAATTTCCTTCGGCATCAACAACTCTTACATCGGCCGATTTAGCACTAATAGATGGTGCTATTTTTACTATCTTATCGCCTTCTATTAAGATATCGCCTTCTAGAATGCTTCCTTCGTTAACAATTCTAGCATTTTTTATTAAGGTACTATGCTGCATGTTGTTTTTTATTAAAAATACTTTTCAACTTCATTTTAACGACTCCAAAAATAGCTTCTGAAATAATACTGCCGCTCATTTTTGATTTTCCTCGGGTTCTATCGGTAAAAATTACGGGCACTTCAACTATTTTAAATTTTTTTAAATAGGCTTTAAACTTCATTTCAATTTGAAAGGCATACCCAACAAATTCAATGTTTTCAAGATTAATACTTTGCAATACTTTGTTATTGTAACAAACAAATCCTGCTGTGGTATCGTGAATTTTCATACCTGTTACTAACCTCACATATTTGGAGGCAAAGTAAGATAGTAATACTCTACTCATAGGCCAATTAACTACATTAACGCCTTGTACATAGCGTGAGCCTATGGCAACATCTGCTCCGTTATATTTACAAGCGTTATATAATTTCTCAAGATCGTTAGGGTTATGAGAAAAATCGGCATCCATTTCAAAAATATAACTATATTCTTTTTCTAAACTCCAATTAAAACCATCTATATAAGCGGTTCCTAAACCTGTTTTCTTTTTACGGTTGAGTATATATAAACGTTCTGGGAATTCGCTTTGTAACTCTTTTACTTTTAAAGCAGTTAAATCTGGCGAATTATCGTCTACAACCAAAATATGAAAGGTAGCGTTTTGAGAAAACACAGCTCTTATAATGAGCTCGATGTTCTCAATTTCGTTGTATGTTGGAATAATTACAATGGCTTCCTTCATTAAAACCTGCTTTGATTAGGCAAATGTAATCTTTTTAAAAGATTTATTTTTTTAATTATTCCTTAAATAAGGCTAAATAAACCCTAATTTTATAATAATTTTACACTATGATTCGACAGGTTGTAACATACGATGTTTTTACTGTTTTAATTGTGGTTGGCTTAATTTTAGTAGCTTTATCTAAAGTGTTTTTTGAAAGACGCTTTAAAGATTTTACCTATGTTTTTATTAACTCGACCTATTTAAAAGTTTATGAAAAAGAACAACGGTTTTTCGACCTATTTGATGGGTTATTATTTGCCAATCTAGTTTTAGGCCTAACAACATTTTGTTGCGTTTCCCTAAATTACGTTAACGACACCTTTGAGATAAGTTACAATATTGTTTTAAAACTTATTATAGGTATCGCTATTTTTTTCATTTTTAAAACCTTACTCGAACGACTCATTGCTAGTTTATTTGAAATTGATAAGATTTTAGATGCTTACCTTTTTCAAAAAATTAGCTATAAAAACTTTTTAGGGCTATTACTAATACCTATAAATATCATCTTACTATTTGGCATTACCCCTAGTGTTTATGCCATTTATATTGCGATTGCTATATTGCTTCTTGTTAACATTGTAGGAGTGGTAACATCCTATAAATCAAATCAAAATTTAATAAAACAGAACATGTTTTATTTTATTTTGTATCTTTGCACTCTCGAAATCGGGCCATTCCTGATTTTGTATAAAACAATTATTGATTATTAAGCTTTAATCCACCTACATTTATGAAAGTGAAAACCATTTTAGTGTCTCAACCAGAACCTAAAATAGAAAATTCGCCCTATTTTGATTTAGAGGAGAAACAAAAAGTGAAAATAGACTTTAGGCCTTTTATACACGTTGAAGGTGTCCCTGCCAAAGAGGTAAGAAAGCAAAAAATAGATTTAAGTAAATATAGCGCCATTATCCTAACTAGTAGAAATGCTGTAGATCATTTCTTTAGAGTAGCCGATGAAATGCGTTTTAAGGTTCCAGATAGCATGAAATACTTCTGCCAATCTGAAGCCGTTGCTTATTACTTACAAAAATATGTTGTATACAGAAAACGTAAAATTTACGTAGGAAAACGAACTTTTGCAGAATTATCGCCTCTTATTAAGAAGTATAAAGACGAAAAGTTCCTTTTGCCAACAACAGATAAGCTTAAACCATTAGTTCCTGAAATTCTTGATGAGCTTGGTGTAAATTGGATGCAAGGAACCTTTTACAAAACCGTGATTAGCGATCTTTCCGACTTAGAACATGTGTTTTACGACATTTTAGTATTCTTTAGTCCTTCTGGGATTGAATCGTTATTTCATAATTTCCCTGATTTTAAACAAAAAAATACACGCATAGCTGTATTTGGAAATACGACTATAAAAGCGGTTGAAGAACGAGGTTTAAGAGTTGATATTTCGGCGCCAACACCAGAAACACCTTCTATGACCATGGCGTTAGACAAATACATTAAAGAGGCTAATAAAAAGAAGTAATCTTCTTATTTACTATAAAATAAAAAAGCGTCTTGAATCAAGACGCTTTTTTATTTTAGAACCTATGTTTTTTTTTATTGCACAATAAGCTTTTTGGTTTCTACTACATCTGCTGTTTGTATTCTTACCAAATATACACCAGAAGACAGTTGAGTCATATTTAATGTATTTGTTCCTTTTTGTAAATCCTTCCTTAAAACTTGTTTCCCTGTAATATTATAAACTGCTACACTTCCTTTAGCATTATCTATGGTTACAAACAAGTTATTATTTACTGGGTTAGGATATATATTAAAAGCTGTTTCCTTAATAGCCTCTTCTACAGAAAGTGTTGGGCAATCTATATCGTTTTCATAAAAATTACTACTCGCATCGATAGTCCAAGTTGTTAAATTAGGCTCTGTAACATCGTCTACCATAATACATGGCCCTGGATTAAAATCACCTCTGAAGTTGGTTACATTTGCGTTATTCCCATTTCGCATATCTATAACGACTAAAGAGTTATTTCTAGCATCAAGAGACACCAAACTCACATTACTGGATAAGTCTAATTCAGAGATTCCCATAAACCTAACATTAAGTATTGCAAGTCCCGTATTTGTTGATAAATCTAAAGAAGAAACAGGACAACCCGCAATATTAATATCAGCTAAAGCAGTAAGGTTTGCAATATTTAAAGTAGATAAACTAGTACAACCTTCAGCATTTAAAAGTGTTAAATTAGTATTTGATGTTACATCTAAAGATGTAATACCTGCATTATATTGAATATTTAATCCTGTAATATTTGTAAAGTCCTCTATACCTGTTAAATCGGTAATTCCTTCGTTAGGTACAGATAGTGTTCCTGTATAACTATTAGCATCTACTGTTGGCATTTGCCCATTAAGCGTGTTATCGCTATCAATATTAAAATCTATTAAAGCTTGTTCAAAATTTGGATCGGGAATGGCTGTTGTTTGAGCAAGCATATAAGAATTTAAAGCGATTATCATCGCAAAAAATAAGGTAATTTTTTTCATAATACATTTAGCATTGATTAATAGACTATAAAGCTACTCTATAAAACACTCAAATACAACACATAAGACAACTGTACATCTAATAATAATGCATTTCAGCTAAATTGAAGAAAATAAAAAAGCGACTCCATATGGAAGTCGCTTATATCTTAAACAAAAGGCTACTTTATTAAAAGCTATAACGTTGTGGCCCACCTCTTCTTATTTCTTCGCTAGCATAATCTTCAAACTGTTTAAAGTTCTCTCTAAAAGCATTTGATAACTTAAAGGCTGTTTTATAATAGGCTTCATCATCATTCCAAGTTGTTCTTGGGCTTAATACTTCTGATGGTACACCAGGACAATGTCTTGGTTGTGCTACTCCAAACACCGAGTGAATATGGTAATCTTCGTAATTATATAAGCCTAAATCGCCATTAAGCACAGCATTAATCATAGCTCTGGTATATTTTAACTCTATACGTTTTCCTACGCCGTAAGGGCCACCAGACCAACCTGTATTTACTAACCATACATTTACACCAGCTTCTTTCATCTTTTTACTTAGCATTTCGGCATATTTAGCTGGATGTAATGGCATAAAAGGCGCTCCAAAACAAGCTGAAAATGATGGTACTGGCTCTACAACACCAGCTTCTGTTCCTGCAACTTTAGCTGTATATCCAGAAATAAAATGATAAGCTGCCTGCGAAGGTGTTAACTTAGAAATTGGAGGTAACACACCAAAAGCATCGGCTGTTAGGAAGAAAATATTTTTAGGATTCTTTCCTATTGATGGTTGTTTAATATTTTCAATATGGTAAATAGGATAACTTACACGTGTATTTTGCGTAATTGATGTATCGGCAAAATCGACATTACCGTTATCATCCATAATTACATTCTCTAAAATAGCGCCTTTTTTTATAGCACCATAAATTTCTGGTTCTTTTTCAGATGACAAGTTAATAACCTTAGCGTAACAACCACCTTCAAAGTTAAATACAGTATTCTCGTTTGTCCAACCATGCTCATCATCTCCAATTAAACTTCTATTAGGATCGGTAGATAAGGTTGTTTTTCCTGTTCCGGAAAGTCCAAAGAAAATTGCTGTATCACCATCTTTCCCAACATTAGCACTACAATGCATTGGCAATGTGTTTTTAAAGACTGGTAAGATGAAATTTAAGGCTGAGAAAATCCCTTTTTTAATTTCACCTGTATAACCAGTTCCGCCTATTAAAGCAATCTTTTTAGTGAAGTTTAAAATGGCAAAGTTATGTTGGCGTGTTCCATCTTCTTTAGGATCTGCCATAAAACTTGGCGCATTAACAATAGTCCATTCTGGATCGAAACCTTTTAATTCCTCTTCTGTTGGACGTAAAAACATGTTGTAAGCAAACATGTTGCTCCAAGGGTATTCGGTAATCACGCGAATATTTAATCGGTAATTATCATCGGCGCAAGCATAGCTATCTCTAACAAACACTTCTTTTTCTGATAGATAATCTACAACTTTGTTGTATAATTTGTCGAATTTTTCAGAATCAAAAGGGATGTTAATATCGCCCCACCAAACTTTGTCTTCAGTAATACTATCTTTTACAATAAAACGGTCTTTTGGCGAACGTCCTGTAAACTCACCTGTTTTTACAGCTAAGGCTCCCGAAGAAGCTTCAACGCCTTGTTCTTTTTCTATTGTTTCCTTGTGAAGTTCATCAGCAGACAACTGATATCGTACTTTAGCATTTTTAATGCCGTACTCTTCTAACGAAATCGTTTTCGTAGTTTGCGTATGGTTTACCATAATTTTTGTGTTGTTTTGATGATGCAAAGCTAAAACTTTATTTTAAAACGTACATATAAAGAACTGTGTTAATCCTATTTTTGTTTTAAAAAGTTTATTAACAGTACAAACCAAGCTGAAATTAGAAGTGTTCCTCCTACTGGGGTTATTAAGGCAATTGTTTTAAAATTGAAAGCCGTTAAGCTATTTGTCGCTAGTCCATAAATAGATCCGGAAAAGAAAAAAACACCAATTAATATTAGTACATAAACGGCTCTTTTGGTTTTAACACTAACTTTAGTCGTTACACCTAAAAAAAGTAATAAAAAGGCGTGATACATTTGGTAGGTTACACCTGTTTGAAACGTATCAATTTGTTCTGGAGTTACTAATTTTTGTAACCCATGAGCAGCAAATGCTCCCAATACAACAGCTAACAATCCAAATAAGGCGGCTGTAACTAAAATGGATTTATTCATATTTAACTATTTCGGATTTTTAAAACCCGTTTGATTTATTACATTCGTGAACACAAAATTACAGAACAAAACCCAATTATGCGAAATATATTAATTATAGGTTCAGGAAAATCAACCTCTTTTCTTATCAAATATTTTTTAGATAAATCAGACAGCGAAAAGCTATTTATTACGGTTGGTGATCTTGATATTAATAATGCCAAAAAACTTGTAAACAATCACCCAAATACCAAAGCCATTACTTTAGATATTTTTAATAAAGACTCTAGAGAACGTGCTATTAAAGATGCTGATATTGTTGTGTCTATGCTACCAGCAAGATTTCATGTTGAAGCCGCCAAAGATTGCTTAAAGTTTAATAAACCTATGGTAACGGCATCTTATGTAAGTAAAGACATGGAAGCTTTAGACGATGAAGCTAAGGCTAAAGGACTTGTATTTATGAATGAAATTGGTGTCGATCCTGGCATTGACCATATGAGTGCCATGAAAATTATTGATGACATTCGTGATAAAGGTGGAAAAATGATTTTGTTTGAATCGTTTTGTGGTGGATTGGTTGCTCCTGAAAGCGACAACAACCTTTGGAATTATAAATTTACATGGAACCCAAGAAACGTTGTTGTAGCAGGTCAAGGTGGCGCAGCCAAATTTTTACAAGAAGGCACCTATAAATACATTCCCTACAACCGTTTGTTTAGACGAACAGAATTTTTAGAAGTTGATAGCTTTGGCCGTTTTGAAGGCTATGCTAATCGCGATTCGTTAAAATACCAATCGGCTTATGGCTTAGAAGATGTTAAAACACTATACCGTGGTACCATGCGTCGCGTTGGATTTTCACGCGCTTGGAATATGTTTGTCCAATTAGGCATGACCGATGACAGCTACACTATAGACGATAGTGAAAATATGAGCTATCGCGATTTTGTGAATGCCTTTTTACCTTACAGTCCAACAGATTCGGTAGAATTAAAATTTAGACACCAACTTAAAATAGATCAAGACGATATTGTATGGGACAAACTAGAAGAGTTAGATATTTTTAGCCCAACCAAAATGGTAAATTTAAAACAAGCCACACCTGCGCAAATTCTTCAAAAAATATTAATGGACAAATGGACATTGGATCATGACGACAAAGACATGATTGTGATGTATCATAAATTTGGGTATGAGCTAGATGGCAAAAAACATCAAATAGATTCTACTATGGTTTGTATTGGCGAAGACCAAACATATACAGCCATGGCAAAAACTGTTGGCTTACCAGTTGCTATGGCTACGCTTGCCATTTTAAACGGCAAGATTACAACGCCAGGCGTTCAAATTCCAATTAATAAAGAGGTTTATACCCCTATTTTAAAAGAACTTGAAGATTATGGCATCGTGTTTCATGATAAAACAGTGCCTTATTTAGGATATAACCCATTAAACATCTAGCTTTCATATTATAACCAATTTTGTATTTTTGGTATGAATTTATAAAACCTCAACCTTTTGAAGATAAAAAACCAAAATATAGTTATAGATGGTATTGACAAAAAGATTTTAAGAGCTTTAATGGCCGATGCCCGAACTCCTATTTTGGAAATCGCTCGTCAGGTTGGGATTTCTGGGGCAGCTATACATCAACGATTACGAAAACTCGAAAAATCGGGATTAATTGATGGCTCTAAATTTATTATCAATCCAAAAGTATTAGGTTACACTACCATGGCTTTTGTGGGAGTTTATCTTGACAAAGCTGTAAGCAACCCCGAAGCGGTTAAACAATTACGTAACATTCCTGAGGTTATTGAGTGTCACTACACCACTGGAAATTGGAGTATTTTTATTAAGATGCTTGCTAAAGATAACGAACATCTTATGCATGTTTTAAATAAAGAAATACAATCTATTAATGGTGTGTCGCGAACTGAGACATTTATTTCGTTACAACAACAAATTGATAGGCAAATAAAAATATGAGTCATAAAAAAAGACCTTCGTTTGAAGGTCTTTTTACTTATTTAAAAACTGTAACTTAATCTCTGCCACCAAAAATTTGAAGCGCCCAATATAATAATGATGCTAAGGCTCCAATAGCAGCTACTAAATAAGTTCTTGCAGCCCATTTAAGAGCATCTTCCGAACCTTTATACTCTTCTGGAGTTACCATGTTTTTTGCTTTTAACCAAGCTAATGCGCGGTTACTCGCATCATATTCTACAGGTAAGGTAATAAAGCTAAACAGTGTTGCAAAGCCCATAAAGACTAATCCCGCAACAGCCACCCAAAACCCTAAGCCTATGCCAGCAGCAGCGCCAAGAACTAAACCACCAATTACCAGCCACTGCGACATACCAGAAGTTACACTTACCACAGGCACCAAAGCCGAACGCATTTGTAATGCACCATAAGCTTGCGCGTGCTGCACTGCATGACCACATTCATGTGCTGCTACAGCAGCGGCTGCGGCATTACGCTGGTTATAAACCGATTCACTTAAATTAACCGTTTTATTTTTAGGATTATAATGATCTGTTAATTGTCCTGCTGTAGACATTACCTCAACGTCGTAAATACCATTATCGGCTAGCATTTTTTCGGCAATTTCTTTGCCGCTCATACCATTACGCAATTGTACTTGCGAGTATTTTTTAAATTTTTGTTTTAATTGATTACTTACCAACCAACTTACTAAGGCAATACCACCTATTAATATATAATATCCAAACATACTATTCTATTTTCTCGTGTAAATTTAGAATAATATTAGCAAATAATAAGCCAAAGTTACGTTAAGAAAATTTGTCAGTTAACAGATGTATTCTCCCAACCAAAAGCTTCTGAAATTTCGTTATAAACTACTTCTCCTTCAACTATATTTAGTCCTCTAGCAAGGGGTTTATCATCTTGACAAGCTTGCTTCCAACCTTTATCAGCCAACTTTAACACATAAGGTAAAGTTACATTAGTTAATGCCAAAGTTGATGTATAAGGAACAGCGCCAGGCATATTAGCAACACCATAATGCACGATATCATCTACAATAAACGTTGGGTTTTCATGAGTGGTAACCTTTGTGGTTTCCATACAACCACCTTGATCTACTGCTACATCAACTAAAACGGTGCCTGGTCGCATAATCTTTAACATGTCTTTTGTAATTAATTTAGGTGCTTTAGCTCCTTTAATAAGTACGCCACCAACTATTAAATCGTGTGTTTGTATGTGTTTCCTAACATTAAACTCATTTGAAAATTCAGTTACTACATGACTTGGCATCACATCGTTTACATAACGTAATCGCTTCATATTAACATCTAAAATTGTCACGTGAGCCCCTAATCCGGCAGCCATTTTTGCTGCTTGAATACCAACTACACCAGCGCCTAAAACCAATACTTTACCTGGTGGAACACCCGGCACACCACCAAGTAATACGCCACGACCTTTTATAGGTTTTTCTAAATATTTGGCACCTTGTTGAATGGCCATTCTTCCTGCCACTTCAGACATTGGTGTAAGTAATGGCAAGGTACCATCTTCATCCTCTACAGTTTCATAGGCGATACAAATAGCCTTACTTTTTAGCATGGCTAACGTAAGTGTTTCGCTAGATGCAAAATGAAAATAAGTAAACACTATTTGATGTGGCTGAATTAAATTGTATTCCTCTTCAATAGGCTCTTTCACTTTAACAATCATATCGCTTGATTGATACACTTGTTGCATGCTATCTAAAATAATTGCGCCTACGTTTTCATAATCTGAATTAGAAAAACCACTTCCTTCTCCAGCTGTAGTCTGCACATATACCGTATGATGTCTTTTTGTAAGTTCGAAAACGCCCGCAGGTGTCATACCAACGCGACTTTCGTTGTTTTTAATTTCTTTAGGAATTCCAATGGTCATCTTTTTTGAAGGTTTAAAGATTATTGATTGGACTTAAAAATACAACCTAAATTTCAAAATACCTTTCTGTAAATCAGTATTTTGAACTTTTTAAGAGATTAATAATATAAGTGGTTTATTTTGAGGATTTCGCAATACTATCTTTCAATATTTGATAGACTAATTGTTTGGTTGGTTTTTGACCATTTATGGCTTGTTTAACTGTTTCGAACGTTACTTTAAAATTACAACCCGCCTTATAATTACTACAACCGTAAGCGGTTTTTCCTTTTAAAATAGTACCTTTTTCACATTTAGGACAATGCAATACTTCGGGACTTACTTCTTCTTTTTTGTTTTTTGATGATTTTTTCGGTTCTAATTTTAGGTTATAATTCTCATCAAATCTAATTAGCCCTTCTACTTTACCGTCATCGGTTTTAAACCCTTTTAAATTAATAGTAGAAGCTTTTTGAAGTAAACGTATCCACTGTTTTTCTGACACTTTTTTACCCATGAATTTAAAAGACAATACAAAATCGCATCCGTTATTATATCGGCTACACCCATAAGCCGTTTTTCCTTTTAATAATTTGGCTTGCTTACACTTAGGACAATCTTCGTTTAAAATACCTGCGGCTTCTATTTTTTTGGCTTTGGCCTTTCTCTGCTTTGTTGTCGTGGCATGCGAAATATTAGCGCGTTTGGTTTCGCTACGTACTTCGTACACCAAAGCATCGACCATACGTTTCATGTTTTTTATGAATGCTGCTGCACTAAAGGTGCCTTTTTCAATATCTTTTAGTTGTTTTTCCCAAGACCCTGTTAATTCGGCCGATTTTAATAAATCGTTTTGAATGGTATCTATCAATTGAATACCTGTTACCGTAGGTAAAACTTGTTTTTTATTGCGTTTTATATACTTCCTTTTAAACAAGGTTTCTATAATATTGGCTCGTGTTGACGGACGCCCAATACCATTTTCTTTCATCAAGTCTCGTAGCTCATCATCATCAACTTGCTTGCCTGCAGTTTCCATGGCACGTAACAAAGACGCTTCGGTAAATTGCCTAGGCGGTTTTGTTTCTTTTTCTAAGAATGATGGCTCGTGTGGGCCTTTTTCACCTTTCAAAAACGCAGGTAGTATGCCCGTTTCTTTTTTCTTAGCCTCTGGATTTTCAAATACAACTCGCCACCCTTTTTTTAGAATTTCTTTTCCCGTAGCCTTAAACATAATTTCGGCAGCACTTCCCATAACAGTTGTGTTAGACACCGAGCAATCGTCGTAAAATACAGCAATAAAACGTTTTACAATAATATTGTACACTTGTTGTTGATTTGGTGCCAATTGCGTTTCTATACCTGTAGGAATAATAGCATGGTGATCGGTTACTTTTTTATCGTTAAAGACCTTAGACGATTTTTTAATTTTCTTACCTAAAAGCGGATGTGTTAATTTGGCGTAATTAGTTAGTTTTTTTAGGATCCCTTCTACTTTTGGATACAAATCGCTAGGTAAAAAGGTGGTATCTACTCTAGGATAGGTCACCACTTTACGCTCATACAAACCTTGTACAATTTTTAAAGTTTCTTCGGCAGATAAGCCAAATTTGGTATTGCAATATACTTGCAGTCCTGTTAAGTCGAATAGTTTAGGCGCATATTCCTTACCTTTTTTCTTGGTAATCTCTTCTATAGTAAATTCACTTTCCTTGACTTTATTTGCCAAAGCTTCGCCATCTTCTTTTTTAAGAAAACGGCCTTCTTCGTAACTAAATAAGGTGTCTCGATATAAGGTTTGCAGTTCCCAATACGGTTGTGGTTTAAAATTTTCAATCTCTTTAAACCGATTAACCACCATAGCCAAAGTAGGTGTTTGTACCCGACCAATAGACAACACCTGTTTAAAACCGCCGTGTTTTAACGTATATAATCGCGTAGCATTTATGCCTAACAACCAATCGCCAATGGCTCTTGAAAAACCTGCATAGTACAAATTATCGTAATCGGAAGCTGGTTTTAGGTTTTCAAAACCTTCTTTAATAGCTTCGGTGGTAAGCGATGAAATCCACAGGCGTTTTACCTCGCCTTGATAGTTGGCCTCGTTCATCACCCAACGTTGTATGAGCTCCCCTTCTTGTCCGGCATCACCACAGTTTATAATAAGATCGGCTTTTTCAAATAAGGCTTTTACAATCTTAAATTGCTTTTGAACTCCAGAATTAGCGACTACTTTGGTTTCAAACTTTTCTGGTAACATGGGCAAATTGTTTAAATCCCATCGTTTCCAATACGGTTTGTAGTCATTAGGTTCTTTAAGAGTACATAAATGCCCAAAGGTGTATGTTACCGCATACCCATTGCCTTCAAAATAGCCATCGTGTTTAGTTTTAGCTCCTAAAACTGATGCTATTTCTCGTGCAACACTGGGTTTTTCGGCAATACAGACTTTCATGAATTGAGTTTAAAACAGGGTTCTAAAATAAGGTTTTTAGATAGTTTTTAAAAAACAGAATTGTCATTCTGAATTTATTTCAGAATCCATTTAGACCTACTCTTCAGTATTCTAGACCACCTATTTTTCCCGCTTTTTTATCCTACAACATTAACAATTTTACCTGGAACCACAATTACTTTTTTAGGCGTACGGCCTTGTAATTGTTCTTGCGTTTTTTCGTGCTCTAATACGGTTTTTTCTATTTCGTCCTTGCTCATATCCAAAGGAAGCTCGAGTTTAAAACGCATTTTACCATTAAACGAAATCGGGTATTCTTTACTGCTTTCTACCAAGTGCTTTTCGTTAAACTCTGGAAACGGTGCTGTAGCTATACTTTCATTATTACCAAGTGTTTCCCATAACTCCTCTGCAATGTGCGGCGCATAAGGTGAAATCAAAACAAGTAACTGTTCCAAAATAGTTTTACTTGTACACTTTTGCGCTGTAAGTTCGTTGACCGCAATCATAAATGTCGATACCGAAGTATTGAACGAGAAATTCTCGATGTCTTCTTCTACTTTTTTTATGGTTTTATGAAGCGTTTTTAGGTTGTCTTTTGTTGGCTCAGTTTCGGTAACTTTAAGACCATTGTTATCGTAGAACAATTTCCATAGTTTTTTAAGGAAACCGTGAACCCCAGTAATACCAGCCGTATTCCAAGGCTTGGCTTGCTCTAATGGTCCAAGAAACATTTCGTACAAGCGTAAACTATCGGCGCCATATTGCTCGCAAATGCTATCTGGGTTGACTACATTAAACCATCTTTTCGACATTTTTTCGACTTCGCGACCTACAATGTACTTCCCTTCTTCTAAAATAAATTCGGCATCTTCAAACTGTGGCTGCCATACTTTTAGACCTTCAACATCCACCTCATCTGAAGCATTTACTAAATTAACATCAATACGCAATTCTTCTACATCATAATCAGCCTTTAATCCCTTAGATACATATTTGTTTTCTCCCGAAACACGATACACAATAGCACTAGTCCCAAGTATCATCCCTTGGTTAATGAGCTTTTTAAACGGTTCATCAACACCAACAAAACCACGATCTTTTAAAAATTTGGTCCAAAAACGGGCATACAATAAATGTCCTGTGGCGTGTTCGCTACCGCCAATGTACAAATCGACATTTTCCCAATATTTAAGTGCGTCTTGGGTGGTAAAGGCTTGGTCGCGTTTGTCCAACACTTCCATATAACGGAAAAAGTACCACGAGCTTCCTGCCCAACCCGGCATGGTATTTAGCTCTAATGGAAAAACCGTCTCGTCGTCTATTAGCTCGTTACCCACAACCTCTGCGGTTTCACGATTCCACGCCCAAACATCGGCGCGACCCAATGGCGGTTCACCTGTTTCGGTTGGCAAGTATTTTTCGACTTCTGGTAAAGTGATTGGCAAATGTTCTTCGGCAATCATTTGTGGTTTTCCATTCACATAATACACGGGGAAAGGTTCGCCCCAATAGCGCTGACGACTAAATACCGCATCTCGCAAGCGGTAGTTGGTTTTTCCTTTTCCTTGCCCGATTTGTTCCAATTCGTAAATAGCGCGTTTGGTCGCTTTTTTGCTATTCATTCCGTTTAGGAAATCGCTATTGGCAATAATGGTGTTGTTTTTATCGGCAAAGGCTTCTTCAGAAATATCAACGCCTTCAAAAATATTAGGAATATCAATGTTGAAATGTTTTGCAAAATCGTAATCACGCTGATCGCCACAAGGCACAGCCATTACTGCTCCCGTACCGTAACTTGCTAACACGTAATCACCAATCCAAATAGGTACTGGTTCTTTAGTGAATGGATGCTCGGCATAGGCTCCTGTAAACACTCCTGAAATAGTTTTCACATCGGCCATACGATCGCGTTCGCTACGTTTTGCTGTCGCTTCTATATAAGCATCGACCTCAGCTTTTTGTTCTGGTGTCGTGATTTTTTGCACCAAATCGTGTTCTGGTGCGAGTGTCATAAAACTGACTCCAAAAATGGTATCGGGACGTGTGGTGAAGACTTCTATTTGATGAGAATGCTTCGCTTCGCTCGAAATAACGTTAAATGAGACGCTCGCTCCAACCGATTTTCCAATCCAATTACGTTGACTTTCTTTTAAAGAGTCGGTCCAATCTATGGTTTCCAAGCCTTGTAGCAAACGCTCAGCATACGCCGAAATACGCATACTCCATTGGGTCATTTTTTTACGTACTACTGGGTGACCACCACGTTCGGATACACCATTTACAATTTCGTCGTTTGCTAACACCGTGCCTAAAGCAGGACACCAGTTAACTTCGGTTTCGGCTAAATAAGTTAAACGGTATTGTAATAAAATATCTTGTTGTTCTTCAGAGGAAAAGCTATTCCACTCTTCAGCAGAAAACACCTCAACATCATCATCGCAGACCGCATTAATGTTTGCGTTTCCTTCCGCAGAAAATACGTCGGTTAATTCTGAAATGGGACGTGCTTGGTTCGCATCGTTGCAATAATACGATTCGAATAATTGGATAAATATCCACTGTGTCCATTTGTAATACGCTGGACTACTCGTGCGTACTTCACGGTTCCAATCGAACGAAAAGCCAATTTTATCGAGTTGCTTACGATAGGTAGCAATGTTGGTTTCGGTAGTAATCGCAGGATGCTGCCCTGTTTGAATAGCATACTGTTCGGCCGGCAATCCAAAGCTGTCATAACCTTGCGGATGCAATACATTAAACCCTTTGTGGCGTTTGAAACGCGCATAAATATCGGACGCAATATATCCTAACGGATGCCCAACATGCAGTCCTGCTCCCGATGGATAGGGAAACATATCCAAAACGTAATATTTAGGTTTATTGCTATAGTTATCGGCTTTAAACGTATGGTTTTTGGCCCAATACTTTTGCCATTTGGCTTCGATGTCGTTAAAATTGTATGTCATTCGATTGAATTTCTGCATTTTTGAAAGCGCAAATTTACAGTTATTATAACAATGTTGAAAGTTTCAACGTTATAAACCTTTAGGGTACAGAATAGTTTTATATTTTTACATCGCTAACTAGTTTTTTATGAGTTCATCTTTTGAAAGGTATCAGAAACGCCGATTAATTTCGTCGTACTTCTCGGTTGTATTAAGTATTGCCTTAGTTTTATTTTTATTGGGGTTATTAGGTTTATTGGTTTTAAATGCTAAAAAAGTATCCGACCATTTTAAAGAACAGGTTGTTGTCACCATTTATTTAAAAGATTCTGCCAAAGATGTTGAAGTGAAACAATTAGAAAAAAGTTTGGCTATGGCAGATTATGTAAAAGCTACCGAATATGTTTCTAAAGATCAAGCAGCCGAATTAATGAAAGCTGAAAATGGCGAAGACTTCATGGAGTTTTTAGGCTACAACCCTTTACAAAACTCGATTGATGTAACCATAAAAGCTGACTTTGTTACCGAAACACAACTTAAGTCTATTGCCGAAGAAACCACCACCAAATCTTTTGTTGAAGAAGTGCGTTATGATAGTGATTTAGTGACTTTAATGAATAACAACGTGCGAAAAATTAGTTTTTGGATCTTGGTTTTAAGTGGTGTATTTACCGTTATTGCTGTACTATTAATTAATAGCTCAATACGTCTTTCGGTATACTCTAAACGTTTCACCATAAAAACCATGCAAATGGTTGGTGCTACAAAACGTTTTATACGCAAACCATTTGTTTGGAAAAGTGTTCGCTTAGGTATTATTGGCGCTATTGTTGCCATGGGAGGCATGGCTATTACGTTGTATTATATAAATAAAACCTTTCCTGAATTAGACTTTTTAAGCAATCGTATTTTAATAGGTGGCTTGTTTGCTATTATATTTCTTTTAGGTATTGTTATTACTTGGATAAGCACGTTTATTGCCACCCAACGTTTTTTAAACTTAAAGACCGACCAACTTTACTATTAAAACACGCAATAGGCTCCGCGTTTAAGCGTTAATACGTTATTAACTAACAACTTAATTTACATGAAAAAAAGTCATATTGTTCTTATTATCGTGTTTTTTTGTGTAGGCTTTTTTGGCTTCATTTTTATTAAATCTTTATTTGTTGATGATACTATAACAGTCGACTCTTGCGTTACTGAACGCGAAAAAATCACTAAGATTTCTAAAGGCACATCAAACGATATTGTGTTTGAAGCGGCCTCTGGAGACAAATACTACATTAATCGCGGTTTAGATCATGGCTTAAATTTAGATTCTCTTAACGCTAAAGTTTTAAATAAAACTGTTACTTTGCACTTAGCGAAATTGTGGTTAGGCACTTCGGAACATATTGCACAGCTACAAGTAGACAACAAGATTATCTATACAGAATTTGACTAATTATGGGAGAACAAAAACGCAAAGAGGCTACTAAAAACGATTTTATCTTCGGAAGAAAAAACTACAAGTTTATGTTTATTGGGCTTTTGGTTATCGCATTAGGCTTTATTTTAATGTCTGGCGGCGGCAGTGAAGATCCTAATGTGTTTAGTCCCGATATTTTTAGTTGGCGACGTATTCGTTTAGCACCTATGTTGGTCCTTATAGGGTTTGGCATTGAAGTTTACGCCATTTTATTAAATCCGGATAAGGATTCGAAAAAATAACGTCTTTATTTTTAACATCATTCTTTAGAATTGATACTTTTGCCCTATGGATGTTATCGATTCAATTATTTTAGGCATTATACAGGGATTAACCGAATTTTTACCAGTATCGTCTAGTGGTCATTTAGAGCTTGGAAAAGCCATTCTTGGCGACCACTCTGTCCCCAAAGAAAGTTTACTTTTTACCGTTGTGTTACATTTTGCTACGGCATTAAGTACCATTGTTATCTTTAGAAAAGATATTGCACTTATTTTAAAAGGACTTTTACAATTTAAATGGAATGACGACCTACAATTTTCGTTAAAAATTATTGTTTCCATGATTCCTGCTGTTGTTATTGGTGTGTTGTTCGAAGACCAATTAGAAAGTCTTTTTGGTGGTAATATTCTACTCGTTGGTTTTATGTTACTTGTTACCGCCATTTTATTATTCTTAGCTGATAAAGCCAAAGACACCAATAAAAAAGTAAGCTTTAGCAACGCCTTTATTATTGGTGTTTCGCAAGCTATTGCCATGTTACCTGGCATTTCCCGATCTGGAGCAACAATTTCAACATCTGTATTATTAGGCAACGATAAAACTAAAGCCGCTAGATTTTCCTTTTTAATGGTCGTTCCGCTTATATTTGGAAAAATTGCTAAAGACATTTTAAGTGGCGAACTTGCTTTTGATAGCGCTAACACATTATCATTAAGCCTTGGATTTCTTGCCGCTTTTATTTCTGGACTTTTTGCTTGCACTTGGATGATTGCCTTAGTACGTAAAAGTAAGCTGACTTATTTTGCGCTTTATTGTGCCATTGTAGGACTAATTGCTATTCTTTTTTCATTTATTAATTAACTATGACAACAGCTGAAGATTTTAAAAACGGACAAGTTTTACTAATAGACAAACCCTTAGAATGGACCTCCTTTCAAGTAGTAAACAAATTACGTTGGGTTATTAGAAAAACTTGCAATATTAAAAAGATTAAAGTTGGACACGCTGGCACTTTAGACCCTTTAGCAACTGGGCTTTTGGTGATTTGCACTGGGAAGATGACTAAACAAATCAACACGTTTCAGGGGCAAGAAAAAGAATATACTGGCACCTTTGTTTTAGGAAGCACAACACCATCTTACGATCTTGAAACCGATATAGACAATACGTTTCCTACCAATCATATTACAGAAGCACTTATTCACGATACTACCAAACAATTTGTAGGTGAGATTGAACAATATCCCCCTATTTTTTCAGCTATAAAAAAAGAAGGCAAACGTTTATACGAATTTGCTCGTGAGGGTAAAGACGTTAAAATAAACCCTAGAACAATTACTATTTCGGAGTATGAGATTACTAATATTGATGGCAATAATATAAACTTTAGAGTAGTTTGCAGTAAAGGAACTTACATTCGTTCTTTAGCTCATGATTTTGGAAAGGCGCTAAACTCAGGTGCTCATCTTTCTGCACTAAGACGTACTCGAATTGGTGATTTTTTAGTTGATAATGCCATTACCCCTATGGCTTTTGAGGAATCGTTAACAACCAAATAAGCATTATTTACGTATATTAGAATGCACACACCTACTTATGTTAGGGTAAATTGATGTTTTTTTGAATTTTAATAACAAACAAAAGGCCTTACTACTTACCTGCTTAATTTCAGGTACCGTTTTGCTTTCTTTATTTAGTTTTCATATAAAGAAACAGACCGAACTTATGGCTGAAAGTTATTATGAAATTGACCCTGAAAAGTTTTTTGAAGAAGACGAATTAACACAAACTCCAGAAGAAAACACCAATACACCAGAAACCAACAAAGCTTTTAACGAAACTCAAGAATACAAGCGTTTTGCACAAGCCTATCAGCCTATAGAACCTCCCAAAGATTACGAATATACACCTTCTAAAAACTTAGCAGAGAGCACAACGCAAACACCGCAACAAGAAACCTCATCTGGTATTGATGACGATGTATTATCATCTTACAATAGCGTGAATAGTGTTCTAAAAAAACATCGAAGCGCTCCAAGCGAACAATCGGCAAATAAGAATAGTTCTATGCACTATTCGTTAAAAGACAGAACACATGTGTTTTTACCAACACCTATATATTTATGCGAATCTGGTGGTAAAATTATTATCAATATTACCGTAAACAGTAAGGGACTTGTTACTAAAACCTATGTTAATGGCGCAACAAAAAGTACCAACGAATGCTTAAAACAACATGCGTTGGAGTATGCTAAAGAAGCTAAATTTAGCCCTGATGCGAATAAGTCTTCGCAATTAGGCTCCATCACTTTTTATTTTAAAGGAAAACATTAACAGGTAAAAGATTAATTAAATCTTTTACAATGGTTTGTCCTTTATCTTTATTATACCACAATTGTAAATCTTCTTTAAACTCTGGTGTTAACGTTCCATGAGTTTCCTTATAATCGTTTACCATTTGTGTTGCTGCACTAGGTCTTGGCCCAAATGTACCAATAACATCGTGCGATTTAGCATCTAGCATAATAAGTTTAGGTATTGAGCGCCCACCATTGGTTAAAAATAAATCCATTAACTCCAGGTTTTCATCTCTAAGCACAACTCTTAAGTTTATATTATCACTTAATTCTGCTACCTTATTTATGACTGGCATAATATGAGCTGCATCGCCACACCAACTTTCTGTTAACACCAACCAAATAACTTGATTATTAAATGCCTTAACCGTTTCTTTTTGACTTTCGGTAAGATGTAACTTTTTATTCCATCGTGCCATTCGCCTTTGGTTTAAAGCCGTGTAATTAACCAAAGCTTCTGTTTTCTCTGGTCCTGTTGTCGAGTTAGTCAACGTCAAATTATCTACCAAATTGATATACTCTTGGTAAGACATGCTGGTTTTTAAACTATTTTCTATAATCTGTTTCATGGGTATTAACTTAAATGCTAGTCAAAAGTAAGTTCAGTAATCTTTAATTTCTATGACTTATGTCATAAACTATGTCTATCTTTATTAAAGAAACTTACATTTTTAAATTCACATGGAGAAACATAGATGTGGCTGGTGTGTTGGCGACCCTTTATACGAAGCTTATCATGATAACGAATGGGGTGTTCCCGTTTATGATGACGACACCCTTTTTGAATTCTTAATTTTAGAAACTTTTCAAGCAGGCTTAAGCTGGATTACCGTTTTAAAAAAGCGCGATAACTTTAGAAAGGCTTTTGATGATTTTGATTATAAAAAAATAGCCCAGTATGGACAGGGTAAAATTGATGAATTACTCCAAGATGCTGGCATTATAAGAAATAAGCTTAAAGTACGTGCTACAGTTACAAACGCACAAGCGTTTATAGAAATACAGGAAGAATTCGGGAGTTTCAGCAAATACATTTGGAATTTTGTTGATGGCAAACCTATTACTAATGCTTGGAAAAATTATAAAGATGCTCCTGCTACCACAACATTAAGCGACACGCTAAGCAAGGACTTAAAAAAACGCGGGTTTAAGTTTGTAGGATCGACTGTTATTTATGCCCATATGCAAGCTACTGGTATGGTAAACGATCATGAAGTTGATTGTTTTAGATATAATGAAGTTTAAACTTACAAATAACTCAAAAACACCTCTCTATCTATATTTTCTGCTCCTAAACGTTCTAAATGGTTGGTATGTACTTGGCAATCGATTAGCTTATAATTAGTTTTTTGAATAAAGGTGACAAATCCAACTTTGCTAGCATTACTTACTTTAGAAAACATACTTTCGCCGCAGAATACACCATTTCCTATATCTACACCATACAATCCGCCAACTAATTCATGGTCTAACCAAACCTCAACCGATTTGGCATACCCTAATTCATGTAATTTGGTATAAGTTGTTATCATATCGCGTGTTATCCAAGTGTCTAATTGTCCTTCTCTTTTGATTGCTGCGCAATTCTCTACAACCTCTTTAAAAGCCTTATTAGTGGTTACTTGAAACCCTTTATTCCTTATAACTTGTTTCAAGCTTTTTGAAATTTTTAGTTTTTCTGGAAACAAGACAAATCTAGGATCTGGACTCCACCACAATATAGGCTGATCGTCTTCAAACCAAGGGAAAATACCACTTTAATAGGCTAACAATAGTCTATCAATCGATAAATCGCCACCAATAGCAAGCAAGCCCTCTGGAGTCGCTAAACTTACCTCTGGAAATTCTATGGCTTTGGTAAGTACTATCATAATAATAGAAGTCCGCCAAGAAACACCATGACGCCAACAACCATCATAATAAGTGTATATGGCAGAATTTCTTTAGCTTTTAATTTTGTTATTCCTAATAATGGCAGTGCCCAAAATGGTTGTAGCATGTTGGTTATTTGGTCGCCATAAGCTAACGCCATGATTGCTTTTGGTAAAGGCACTCCTAATTTCAAGGCAGACTCGATAACTATTGGTCCTTGTACAGCCCATTGTCCGCCACCGCTTGGCACAAAAATATTGACTAGTCCAGCACTAAAAAAAGTGAAAATGGGTAAGGTTGTTTCGTTTGCAATAGACACGAAAAAATCGGAAATCATAACCACCATTCCGGTGCTTTTCATAATACCCATTATACCAAAATACAATGGAAACTGGATTAATATTCCTGACGCGCCTTTTATGGCTTCTTCAAGTGCTTTTAAAAAACTATTAAAAGAGCCATGAAGTATAATTCCCAGACCTAACATAAAAAAATTAAGCATGTTAGGTGTAATTTGAAATTGCATTAAACTGCCCCAATATTGATACAAAAAGGCGATTAAAATTAATCCGCCAAACCCTATGGACAACCATTTTGAAGAATCAAGTTGTTCCGCTCCTTTAAGATTATTTTTTGCTTTTGTGGTAAACTGATACCTTTCTAAATTAATTACAGTAGGCGACGTGATTTTTGCCACTTTAGAAAGCACAAGAGGTATAGCAATTAGTAAAATGGCAAACAGCAATAAATTAGTCCCACTAAAAACAGTTTGATTAAAATTTATGCTTTCGGGTAATTTCACTAACATTTCAGCAGAAGAAATATTAGCCATAAAGTTTTTAATATGATTAGTTTCAGACACTTTTATTAATGCCGAACCACTAATTCCTCCATGCCAAACCATTAATCCTACATAACCAGCAGCACCAACTAAAGGATAGTTTAAAGGTGTTTTTGTGTCTTGAGCTTGCTCGCCAATTTTCCGTGCTAAAATAGCGCCAAAAATTAAGCCTAACCCCCAATTAAAAAACGCCACTAACATTGTTGTAACACTTACTAATACAACAGCTTTTTGTGTTGTGTTGGCATAAGTTGTAATGCTTGTTATTAATCTATTAACAGGTTTACTTAGCACCAAAATATGACCTAAAACTAAAATAAGCATCATTTGGTAAGCAAAAACCAACAAACTATTGTTCCATATACCACTTTCCCAATACGATAGAATTTCTAAAACATGGTTATCACCTGTTACTGGTTTTGTTAATACTAATGCTAGAATTACCGTAAGTAGTGTTAATAGTACGGCAATGGTAAACGGTGATGGTAAATAGCGTTTAAATAGTGTTTCTATAAATTTTGCAATCTTCATAAATAAAAAAAGACCTAAAAAAGTAAACTTTAATAGGTCTAAATGTAATGGTTTCTGTTGTGTTATTAAAACGGAAGATCGTCGTGTTCATCTTCGTTTAAATCGTTAGCAGGCTCAAAAGCATCAGCTGGTGGTACTGGTGGAACATTTTGGGCTCCTTGCTCTTGTTGTAACGTTTCAATTCTCCATCCTTGTATAGAGTTAAAATATTTTGTTTCCCCTTGTGGATTTACCCACTCACGTCCTCTTAAGTTAATATTTATTTTTACTTGTTGTCCTACTTGAAAGTTGTTTAATAAATCGGTTTTGTCTTGAACAAACTCTACCATTAAATGTTGTGGGTATTGCTCTTCTGTTGTTACCACAACCTCGCGTTTTCTAAATCCGTTATTACCAAACGTCTGCGTTTCTCCAATAAGTTTAATTCTTCCTTGTACTTCCATCTTTTCTATTTCTGTTATTTATGATAATAAAATTTTCCATGCGCTTTGTATGTCTCCAAAGCTTAAATAATTATGTGCTAATTTATGTTTTTCTCTATGTGAGGCTTCCGAAATATTTGGATAACGTTCGCTAACCTCTTCTATAAATGTTTTTACTTCGGCCGTTGTAGGTAGTTTTTCTACGTTTCCTAACATCCCTAAATCGTTTCCTGTTAAAATCATACTGTTTTTTATATGCTCAGGAAAGCTGTCGACCCCAATTCCTAAAGTTGATAATGGCTTCGGAATTTCAAAAAAGCCTTTTTTTGCACGACTGTAAAAACTTCCTCCAGCACGTGCTACTAAATCTAGTTTTTCTTGGTCGATAATACCTTCCTCATTTAACATCTCGTCTTCAATATGCAACTTTACTACCTCGCATATTACTAAATTTCCAGCACCGCCTTCGGTTCCTAGTTTAATAATATCGTTCACTTTACACTCTAATTGTACAGGTGATTCTGCCACACGAAATGGCTTTACAATATCCGATTGTAACATGGTTAATCCAGCTTTATCAAACTCGTTAATGTTTTCTGGATATTCGGTACTGCTTAATGACATTTGATGCACAATGTCGTAATTTACCACATTAATAACCACTTCTTTAGTTTCTTCAACATTCTCAAGAGTGTGTTTGGTGGTATTGTTTCTAACGCGCCTTGCTGGTGAAAAAATTAAAATGGGCGGATTAGCACTAAAGACATTAAAAAAACTAAACGGTGATAGATTGGGGTTTCCATCTTTATCAACAGTACTTGCAAAAGCTATAGGTCTTGGTGCCACAGCACTAAGCAAATAGCCATGTAACTTTCCTGTAGATAGGTCTTTAGGTTCAAATGAAATCATTTATACAATTTATTTTCGCAAATGTAACCAATCCTTTAGTGAACAAAAAATGATTTGGAACTCTGTAACACAATATTATTAACAGAATTACATTATATTTCAACATAAAAGTTTTACGATGGTTTTTTCTAAGTATCGCAACCTTATACGCTGGGTTATTGTATTTATTTCGTTTGTTATTATTTCGCTTATTTTATGGAATACATATGTGTTTTTTCAAAAATTTAAGGCTGAAGAACGCATGAAAATGGAAAACTGGTCGTTTGCGCAGAATGAGTATTTAAAAATTATAGAATCGGTTTCCCTTAATGACAATATTACTTCTACCAACCTTGACTTAATTTGGAAGATTTTAGGCAGTAATAACACAACACCTATGGTCGTTATTAATCAAGATTCTACAGTAGCCACATTTAGCAATATAAAAGCAAACTCTTCTACCGATGCGGTTACTAAAGAGGATACTATTTATGTGAATCGGCATATAAAACGCTTAGTAACACAATTTAGTAAAGAAAATGCTCCAATAGCCATTGGTTACGAAAATCAAACACTGTATTATGGCAACTCGCCTTTGTTAAACAAATTAAAGTATTATCCGTTAGCCTTAGTGTTAATTATTGTATTGTTTGGTGCGGTTGTTTACTTTTTTTACCGAAGCACAAAAATTGCCACACAAAATAAACTTTGGTCGGGTATGGCTAAAGAAACCGCACATCAAATAGGAACGCCGTTATCGTCGTTAATTGGCTGGACCGAAATTTTAAAGACTGAAAACACCAATCCGGAATATATTACAGAAATTGAAAAAGATATAAATCGCTTACAAACTATAACCGAACGCTTTAGTAAAATTGGTTCTGTACCAACCTTAGAGAAAACCGATATTGTACAAGAAACCATTACTTCTTACGATTACCTTAAAGCACGTGCTTCTAAACTTATCCATTTTGAAATTGTTGCACCTAATGAAGAAATTTATGTAAATTTAAACAAACAGCTTTACAGTTGGGCCATTGAAAACTTGGTAAAAAATGCTATCGATGCCATGAAAGGCAAAGGAAAGCTTAGTATTGAAATTCTTCAGTTAGAACAATTTGTAAAAATAAGAATAACAGATACTGGAAAAGGACTTTCAAAAAACCAATTTAATACTATTTTTGAGCCCGGTTTTACAACCAAAAAAAGAGGTTGGGGATTAGGGTTGTCCTTGACAAAACGCATTATTGAGGAGTTTCATGATGGTAGAATAAAGGTTCTGCAATCTGAAATAAATAAAGGCACAACCATGCAAATTACATTAAAGTCGATTTAAAGCTTAAGATTATGGAAGAACGATTTTTTACAGTAAAAGAGGCAACATTAAACAATAATTGCCCTGAATGCTACAATAATACGGGCTTACATTTAACGTTTAAGCAAAAGTTTATTGAGACTAAACTTTACAAATCTATCACTAATGAGACATCTCAAGAAATTGAGTGTAAGGTTTGTAACACCATTATTTACCCGGCAAGATGGACCGACGATATTGACCGTGTGTACAATTACCACCAACGCGCTTTTATTCCTAAAAAGGCGTCTACAAAATTAAAACAATTAGCTTGGTTAATTATTGGTGTTTCAATTATCGTGGCTGCCGGAATTATTACAGCGCTTGTTTTATGGCAGTAGCAACCTCTTGAAATTCGTCTGGAGTTAAGGTATCTTTACTTGTAAATTTAGCATCTTCCATAGAACGCAGAGGAATTAAATGCACATGCACATGTGGTACTTCCAAACCAATAACCGACATGCCTACACGTTCACAAGGGATTACTTTTTCTATAGCTAAGGCAACCTGTCTGGAAAATGCCATTAACCCCATGTAAGTTGCTTCATCTAAATCAAAAATTTTATCGACTTCTTTTTTAGGAATACACAACGTATGTCCTTTAGAGTTTGGGTTTATATCCAAAAATGCAAAAAACTCATCGGTTTCGGCTATTTTATAGCATGGTATATCGCCATTAATAATTTTTGTAAATATAGAAGCCATTTGTAATAGATCAGTGTTAATATTCAATTAAATATAAAAAGAAATTCCTGCTAAATTAACTTAACAGGAATGTTTTTTCGTTTATTTTCTGTATAAATTTTTATCTTGAAATTTCAATAATCTCAAAATTAATCTTACCGTTAGGGACTTGTATTTCGGCTACGTCGCCTACAGATTTCCCTAGTAACCCTTTACCAATTGGCGAGTTTACCGAGATTTTTCCTGAGGCTAAATCGGCTTCACTTTCGGCCACCAAAGTATAGTTCATTTCCATACCATTGGCTTGGTTTTTAATTTTTACCTTAGAAAGCACTAATACTTTTGAGGTGTCTAATTGCGACTCGTCTATTAACCTAGCGTTGGCTAAGGTTTCTTCTAGTTTAGAAATTTTCATTTCTAATAAGCCTTGGGCTTCTTTGGCGGCATCGTACTCGGCGTTTTCACTTAAATCGCCTTTATCTCTTGCTTCTGCAATAGCTTGAGAAGCTTTAGGACGCTCGATATCTTTTAATTGATTTAACTCTTCTCTTAAATTTTTTAATCCTTCGGCTGTGTAATAAGATACGTTACTCATAACTTCATTTTTAAATTAATAATACAGCTTTTACCCTATATTCCAACAATTTTATGGACATTTAAAGCAAGATTTCTTTCAACATTCTTGTGTTATTTCAAGCTGTTTACTAGCCATCTAACTATGTGTATTAAAATACAAAAATCCCGTTTTCACGAGATTGTTACACAAATATACAAAATATTTATATCAGTTATCTTTTTTTGTAACTTACACCCAAAATTCATGCTATGAAAAATGCCTTGTTACTTGGTTTGTTTGCTTTCTTTTTTGTTACATCTTGTAGTAAAAGTGACGATGACAACGACAATAACCAAAATTTACCTAATGTAGCGTTTGATACGGGTACGTTAATTAACACTAACCTACCACAGTTTAACAACTTAACGTTTCCTAATAACCCTGTAGTAATAGACAACTCGGCTTATGGCATTAATGGTATTGTGGTTATGAATACGGGTAGCGGTTACAATGCTTTTGAAATAACCGATCCTAATCATGGTTTACGAACATGCTCTAAACTTACTGTTGAAGGGATTATTGCCACTTGCAATTGCGACGATGACAACTCTTATGATGTTTTAACAGGTTTAGGTAGAGAAGGTACGACAGGCCAATATGCGTTACGCCGTTACTTTGTTGAAGTAAATGGAAATATTATTAGGGTTTGGAATAATTAGTTCTAATCACAATTATCAACAAACTTGTAGTGCCACCGTTTTGTTGGATCTTTATAAGCCGGAAAAGTTTGTTTAAAAGTCATCTGTCTCAAACCATTGTCTTTTTTATACAAGCTGAAGTCTGTTTTGGTATTGTTCTGATTTAAATTTTGATTAAGCGGTTTAGAGCACCTTAAATTGCTTTCCAAACTTATTCCATTAACCATTACAGTTGGTTTCTGATTCCCTTTAACAAGACTGTTAAAAGCTATTGAATCTGACTTAAAGCCAAAGCTATCACTAGAACTTAATTTCAAGGATTTTTCTTGATCGAAAGGATTTTGAGCCAATAGCGTTATTGGCAATAGATACAAAACGATTAATATATGTAGTACTTTCATAGAAAAACTAAAAATCTCTAGAAAAAATCGGTTACTAAAATTACATAATCAAATTCGGGGTTACTTTTTGAGAAAGCAATAATCTCTTTGGCATCTTTAAAAAAAATATTCCCCATACTATGATTGTATATAAATATAATGATTTTATTTTCAATATTTTCTAATTGAAATTTTTCATCGAGTGAATTTTTAAAATGGAAGTTTTCAAAAAGTGCCTGTTTAGTGTTAGGCATTTTGTGAAATTGGAATGTTTCTTCGTCCTTTAAATTTTTTATGACCTGCTTACACCATAATTCTACCCCTTGATTGTCTTTAAACTGTAATTGATTGTTATTGTTATAAATTGTTCCAAAATAATAATAGTGGGCGTTGGAATGGAAAGCCATTAGAAATTGAAGTTTCGATTCAACGCTTGTTTCATCAATAAAGAAAACCTTATCTGGATTATGCTTTTTCGTTCAAATTTCTTTATGTAATAAGACTTCTCTTTTAATGGTTTATTGGTTCCGTAGATTACAGATGCCGTTTGCTTACATGAAAAACTAACAGCGATTAAAATCGCTGTTAGAAAAAACATTATTTTTCTTGTAAATAGCTTTACTTTAATTTCTTTTTAAAATTATAAAAAACATAAAGAAAAATAGTACAAGCAATGATGTAACCGATTAATATATATGTGTTTCCTAACAGTTTATCAGGAAATATAAAAAACATCAATGAGTTAAAAACATAAAATATTATAAATGCAGAACCAAATTTGCTTTGTAAAATTTTTCTGCGTTCTTTTGATTTGTCACTTTTCATAATATTAATTTTTTAATTACAATATTGATCATAACAGGCTGCACTTGCTGCAACTTGAACCGTTCCACACAACCATATGCAGGCTGGAATCCCTAATCCACCTGTAGTAGCTAAAGCTGTTGTATCACACCCAGCGTGACATAAAACTGCAGCTGCACCAGCTCCTGCGATACAAAGATTATATCTCCAACCACATTCAAATCCAATTACACTTCCATTTGCATCCGTTTTCTCAAGTACAGTCGCATAAGAATCTTTAATTGAGACTTCATCCAAATCTGGATAATCAGTTTGAATTTTCAACCAAGCTTCATTGAAATTTTCAACATGCGTAATGTAAGCTGAACTAACATCTTCATTAAAAATTAGGTTAACTTTACTTATTTGATTCTCATAATCGTAATTTAATGAATTCAATTCTTCTAATTCTAATTCCACTTCTGAAAGAGAAAGGTTGTTATTTACTATTACCTGATTAATAAAAGATTTAAAGCTCTCCATTTCAAGTACAAGATTTATAAAGTTAATGTCATCACTCAATCCAGATGAATTTTTATTCAGATGTTCATTCTCTTTAATTATACTATTATTTATATCTTCAGAATCATTATTCAAAGAACAGGAAAAGAATAAAATAGAAAAGAAAGACATTAAAGAATATCTCATTAATTTTTTCATAATACTAAAATTTAAACCAGTTAAGTTTTGGTTGATTAAACAAATAATTCGTTTAAGAAGTCTAAATTTTAGAAGCCTTTTATAAGAAGTCTTTTTAGCGCTATTAATTATAATACAAGGGGGAAAGATTAAAAACTAGCGCTAGTTATGTTGCAACAATTTTGCCTAAAAACCTATTTGAGAGACTTCTTACTTAACTCGCCTTGATTTTCAGACATTCCAAACCTAAAAAAAAAAAAAATCTATTTACGCAACAAATTTTTAATATTTTGTAACTTTCATCGAAAAAGCACTAAACACATTACGGTTTTTCCGTAAAAAAAGCCCAAACAAAGTGTTTGGGCTTTAGGTTAAGTTCGTACCAATAGAACTTAGAGAAACATAACGTTTAAAATTTTAACGTTGCGCCTAACAAAAAGTTAGCCGTAGCTTGTGGGTAATATCCTGCACCTTCTATAGTGGTTACTTGGTTAGGGTCTGTCCAAGTATCATCGTAAGTATAGTAATACCCGTTAGATATGTACTCTTTATCAAAAATGTTATTGGCCAATCCTGTAAACACAATCGATTTGAATATTTTATTCATTTTCAACTCGTAAGAAATATTAAAATCGGTTACAAAATAGCTGTCTAACTTCGATTTTTCTGCATCGGTATTACTCATAAATTGTTCACCTACAAACTTACTTAACAATGCCATTTGTAAGCCTTTTACAGGTTTAAGAACAAACGCATTTCCAGCAACTACTTCTGGTGAAAACGAGATATTAGTCGTTCCTAAATTTTGCAACTCACCATCTATATCAGCTACCATTTCCTTATTTTTATTAGAACTTAAGGTAACATTAGGGTGTATGGAAAACATATCGCTTATTTTTATTGCTGCATCAAGTTCCAAACCTAATCGGTAACTTTCGCCACTGTTATCACGTTGTGCGCTTCCTACATCATCCAATTCGCCAGTTAACACCAATTGGTCGTTATACAACATATAGTAGGCGTTGGCATAAATTCTGAAATTTTCATTATTATGTCTCCAACCCAATTCAAAATCGTTTAGCTTTTCGGGTTTAATATCTGGATTGCCTTTAAAATCGTCGCGGTTGGGCTCTCTATTGGCTCTCGCATACGAGAAATAGAAATTATTTTTATTATTCAATTCGAAGGTTACACCTGCTTTTGGGTTAAAAAACGTGTATGTTTCATCTACATTAAACGGTACTAAATCTGAAGAAATCCCCGTGGTTTCATAGGCTACATTTCTTACTTGTAAATCACCAAACAAACTCCAATTATCGTTAAATCGAACAGTTGCTTTTGCAAAACCACTTAAATCCTGCTTTTTTCCTACACCATCGTAATAACGGTCACGTATCTCGCTATCTGTTGCATAACGTGCCCAAATAACCTCACCAAAATGATCGCCTTCGTAATAACTATACGATCCGCCAAAAATTACATTCAACTTATTATCCTTGTAATTAGCATTGGCATTTACCACATAGTAATCGTTATCTAACCAACGTCTGCGAATTAAATCGGTGGTATTTACCGTTTCGCCATTAACGGTTAACTCCTCAAAACCATAATCTGAAAAATCTTCATCTTCTTTATATTGTTCAAAAAAGCCACGTCCTTGCGTATAGTTTAATGCGAGGTTTGTTGACCAATTATTGGCTATTTTTTGGTTCCAATGTAATTGATAATGATCCTGTTGATAGTCATCTACTTCATTATCGTAAAACTGTGTATTCCCATTCTCATCGGTATATTCACCAGCGGTATTATATGTTCTATCGTTTTCTAATTTTTCTAAATCTTCCAAGCCATTCCATGATTGATAGGTAACTTCTTTTCCTGAAAATGTAATGGCTTTTAATAAGGTTTTTTCACTTACATAAGCCGCTTGCAGATAATATGATTTAATATCTGAAGAAGCCCTATCAATATAACCATCCGATTTAATTTGCGATAATCGGCCAGCAATTTCAATATGGTCGTTAATTTTTCCTGTACTAAACTTTAAAGTATGCTTTCGGGTATTAAAGCTTCCAAACGAATTTGAAATTTCGCCATAAGCGGCATCCGAAACGGCATCGGTAAGCACATTAATACTGGCGCCAAAAGCTCCAGAACCATTAGTAGATGTACCAACACCGCGTTGCAATTGTAAACTTTCAACAGATGAGGCGATATCGCCTAAATTAACCCAAAACGTTCCTAAAGATTCGGCATCGTTATACGGAATCCCGTTAATTGTTACGTTAGTTGATTGCGAACTTACGCCACGCACACGAATACCTGTATAACCAACACCAGCACCAGCATCGGTTGTGGTAACCACAGAGGGCAAATAGTTTAAAAGCACAGGAATATCCTGCCCTAAATTGCGCTTTTCTATGTCTTCTTTAGTGACATTGGAATGTGTAATTGGTGAGGTTGCGTCTACTCTTACCGCTTTTACTAAAACTTCATCTAAGGTTTCAATTTTGGTAGAGTCTTGTTGTTTTTCTTGTGAAAACACACTGACTGATAATACAAACAGTGCTAAAAATGCGAATAGATTTTTCATTCGATAAAATAATTTTTGCCGAATAAAAAGAGGTCATTATTCTTTGTTAATAATACATTGTAATGTTGAATATAGCTTCTGTTCCGGATACAGAAACAAATATTCGTAATCCCTAAACAGCATTACCTGTTCTAGGTTCATTGGGTATGATCTCAGCTTTTTCAGTTAATAATTAAAAGTTTTACAACTAATAACTATCAACCAATTTAAGCACCCCTTTTTGAGAACGGCGCAAATTTAGGTAACAATTCATAATTGACAATACGTTACGCCGATTATTTTACGGTAATTTAGGTGGTTTCCTATTAGCTTTCTTTTCAGACTGTTGCTTCTTATTTTTAAGACGTTTTTGTTTTACTGCCTTAGGAATTTTTGTTTTTTTTCGCGGTTTTGGCTTTTTTAAACCCTCTTTTATAAGCTCTAAAAACCGTGTTATTACAAGGTCCTTATTTTTATGTTGGCTTCTACTTTCGCCACATTGTAGGATTAAAACCTGCTCTTTTGTCAACCGGTTATTTAAGTTTTTACAAAGTAATTCCTTTTGCGATTGGTTAAATACTTGAGAGTTTAAAATATTGAAATGCAATTCTACTTTCGATGCTGTTTTGTTTACATGTTGTCCTCCAGCACCAGAGCTTTTTATAGCCTTAAAATCGAGTTCTTTTATAAGTGCTTCTACATCAAACATGAGGTTGATGTGTTGGCTTTAAAAGATCGTTTACCGTTTTTACAGGATTAAATGTAATTAAAGGCACTTCAACAAAAATAGTATTCCAATTGGCCATAGCGCCATTCCATAATCCTGGACGTTCAAGGGCTTTTAAAGGTTTCCCTTCTCTTGTTTTTTGTGTAATGAAAGCTGCATCTTCATCAACAAAATTAGTTAAATCGTAAGTTTCACCTTTGTAATTCTTTAAACCACAAACTAAATCTACGGGATTAAAATGAGTCGCATTTTGTGAAATTTCATATTGTAATTTTTCTTCAATATTCATTTGAGCGGATTCCACAATCTGCAAGGATATTTTTCCTTTACTATTTTCTGTCCAAAATGGTCCACCGCCAGGTTCATCTTCATTTTTTACCATTCCACAAACGCGTATAGGTTTATTTAAATGGTTTTTTAAAGTCTCTAACTTTTTAGAAGTTGATAATGCTTTATATGCCCCTGTAAATACAACATTTAATTTATTGACTAAAAAAACTTCTACTTCTGTTAAATCCGTTAAACTATCATTATCAATAGCTTTTGCAAACGAAAATACTTGTTTTTGTAGTTCAAGCAACATGCCTGCTAACATTTTTTTGTAATCGGCAACTTCATCTTCATAAGTATCAACAACAACATTATCAATGTTTTTCACAAATACTAAATCGGCATTTAAATCGTTTAGATTTTCTATGAGTGCACCATGACCACCAGGTCTAAATAACATAGAGTCATCTTCTAATCGAAATGGTGTATTATCTATGTTTACGGCAATGGTATCGGTCGCTTCTTTCTGGAATGAAAATGTAACATTAAAAGTAACACCTGTTTTCTTTTGTACCGCGACTGAAACAGTCTCTAGCTCCGTTTTAAATTTGCTTTCGTGTTTAGGCGAAATGGTAAAATGCAGATTAGCTTTTCCATTTGATGAGGCATATTTTGAAGACTCTAACAAATGCTCTTCTAAAGGTGTTCTTATCGCATTTTTGTACTTATGAAAAGGCAACAATCCTTTAGGAAAAGCCCCAAAGTTTAACATGGTATCGTTTAAAAGCACATTTGCAAAATGGTATGTTTTACTTTTTAAGTCTAATGCATCGTAATTGTCTATTTTAGAAACTACGGTATCATAAAAAGGAAAGTTTTGTAATCCTTCAGCAAAAGTTTTTACATTAGGATTGTTTTGCATATAAGCTTTAAAGTCATCTTCCTCTGGGTTAAATTCTTCTAAAAACTGAAACAAGAACTTAAACATTCGTGTTGCAGCTCCAGAGGCTGGTACAAATTTTTGAATATTAAAAGCATCTTTATGTTCAGAGAAAAAATTGATGTGTTGTTGTTTTTCTTCTTCTGAAACTTTTACAATTCCATGGCCAATTGTTGCAGCTGCTTTTAGTTTTGTTGGTGGTAAGCCAGTTTTAAAAATTTGTAGTTGGTTTTTTACCTTATCAACTGTAAGTCCTTTGTTTTTTATTTGTTGAACATCCTGTTTGGAAAAATTCATACATTATTTTTTAGTAGTTCATCAATATGATTTACGGCTATTTGTAAACGTTCGGTTTTACTTCCTTTTAGTAAAACATAAGGGCGGTTATACTTTTTTAAAGCATTTTCAAAGGCTTTAAACATGCGTTCACGCTCGTTAGGTTTATCTCGCAAATCGTCCTTTTCCCAAGGAATATCAATATACGTTAAAAAGTATATATGATAGGTGTTTTTAAGCGCATATTTTTCTAATAAAGGATCGCAACTCCCTGAATAATACGCTTCGGAATAGACTTTAGTTTCTAACAAATCGGTATCACAAATCAACACCGAGTCTGTTTTTGTTGCTAATTCATTTTCTAACGCCATTTGCCCAACAGCTATGGGTAACAAGTCCTCTGGCTCGCATGTTTTGCGTTCTTCATTCCATTTATTTTGAAGATATTCACGTGCGTATTCTGGCACCCAAACAGAATTATAATGCCTAGCTAATTGTTTAGACAATGTTGTTTTTCCTGTACTTTCAGGACCAAATAAAACAACTTTTATACAGTTTGTGGTGTGTTGTTTAAGCTTTTCTTCCATGCTCTAAATCCGTAAATAGCTATAATAGTAAACAAAAAATATTGAAACGAAGTAAATACTAATCCTTTGTAAAAATATAAAGGCACCGATATGATATCTCCAATAATCCAATAGGTCCAGTTTTCTAATTTCTTTTTGGCCATAAGCCACATTCCAACAAAAAATATAGCTGTTGTAACTGTATCTACATAAGCTGTCCAAGTATCGAATTTATTATTGAATTTATAAATTATCACCACAAAAAGTATGGTGGCTATAAAAATAAGCACACTCCATAAATGTTCTTTTTTTGTGGCTTTGGTAACAGGAACCTCATTGTTATTAGCATCTTTTCTTGTCCAAAAATACCAACCATAAATACTCATAGAAAAGTAATAGGCATTAATAAACATATCGCCTAAAAGGCCATAAACCCAAAGTATATAAACAAAAATGGCGGTACTTATAATACCTGTTGGATACACCAGTATATTTTCTTGTTTTGAATACCAAACGCTTAAAAAACCAAAAAAGACCCCTATGAATTCTAAGACGATTAAGTGTGTATCAACACCTTGGTATTGTGCAAATAACCAATCAAAAATGTGGCTCATAATCGTGTCTATCAGATTTTACGATTTTCATATATAACAAACCGCGTTCTACCAATTCGAAAGCTTCTTTAATTTCTGTTGTAAGCACTTTCATAACCTCATCATAATCGCCATAAACTTGTGTACTTAAAGGATTTTCTAACACGTTTAAATTAGACGCTCTTAATTTTTTTATAAAATGGATGATGGATGGCTCATAATCATCTTGGATTGGCGTAAGTGTTAATTCTACTGATATTTTCATATGCTTTTATATATTTTTACGTTGTGGCTATTGCGTTTCTTTTTAAATCGTTAAAAAACGATTCATCGTCTTCAAAAGCAGTTCCTATAACCACTAAATCTGCTCCAGAATCGTAAGCCAATTGTAGTTGTTTTTTGGTTTTAATACCACCACCAACAATTAATGGTATGCTTAATTCTTGCTTTACCTTTGAGATAATATCTTCGGAAATAGGTTGAATGGCGCCACTTCCTGCTTCTAAATATATAAGTTGCTTCCCCATATATTCTCCAGCTTTGGCTGTATCTATAATTTTTTGGATATCATTTCTTGGCAATGGCTTTGTAGCTGTTACGCGTTGAACAGCTGTTTGCTTACCATTTTCTATTAAAATGTAGCCTGTTGGAATAATTTCTAGTGTTGACTTTCGTAATTTAGAAACCGAAGCTATTTGCTTATCGATTAAATATTCTGGATTTCTTCCAGATAATAAACTTAAAAACAACAACCCATCTGCTTTATTGGTTATTTGCGTGACATCTCCTGGAAATAATATAACAGGCAATGTAGTAAACTGCTTTATTTTAGTTACTAAAACATCCGTCGCATTGGCTTCAACTGTGCTACCGCCAACAAAAATATGCGTTGCCAGAGAGATATTTACTTTTTTAACAAACAGCTCTACATGGTCCAATTTCATTTTGTCAGGATCTATTAAAACAGCTAAAAGTTTTTCATCTTCTAGCATTGCTTGTAATATGTCTTTATAAAGTGTTTTCATTATAATTAAGGCATAACATAAGCGCAAGTAAAACCTTCAAACTCTAAAAATTCGGCTTGATAACGGTGTTTTTTGTTATTATAATCTATCCAAGAAACCGTGGAAGCTTCTTCTATAGTAAACGGAATAACTAACGTATGTTTTAAAAAGCTTAATCCTGGTGTAGCAAACAATTTGTACAACGACTCTTTAATACACCAAACCACGGTAAGTTTATTTATATAATCTACATCTCGTTTGTTTAAATACTCAAACTCGTAGCCCATAAACTTATGGGCAATCACACCTATTTTATCCCGCTGTTTTTCGATATCTATTCCCACCACATCTTCACTAACAACCACTCCTGAAAACGTAAAAGAATGTGTTATAGAAATATGTTTTCCATCTTTTAAATGTGGTTTCCCGTTTTCATCGTAAAACAAATCGTCATCGGTATACCCAAACTCTGCTAATAAATGTCTCACACTTAAAAACCCGCGTTGGTGCAATTCACTTTTCATACCTAAAACACGTTGCATGTTTTGAGGCTTTAAAGTAATTGGAGCTATTAACTCATCATAAGATTCGGTAATCTTCCAAATTTTAACAGTTGTTTGTGCATTTGGAGTAAGTGTTTTATATAGTGGCATTTAAAATTATGAAAGTTATTGATTACCTTTGCACTTCTTGAAAGAAGTTTAAACAATTTTGTTAAGCGAATTTAACTATTTAAAGACGATTGCCAAAGTTGTTATACAATAAAAAAATTAAAGAAAACTATGAGTACAAAAACGATTCCTTACGTACCATATAAGGTAAAAGACATTTCTTTGGCCGATTGGGGAAGAAAAGAAATTGAACTAGCCGAAGCAGAAATGCCAGGTTTAATGAGCCTTCGTGAAGAATATGGCGCACAACAACCTTTAAAAGGTGCTAGAATAGCTGGTTGTTTACATATGACTATTCAAACAGCAGTATTAATTGAAACTTTAGTTGCTCTTGGCGCCGAAGTAACTTGGAGCTCTTGCAATATATTCTCAACACAAGACCATGCTGCTGCAGCTATTGCTGCCGCTGGTATTCCAGTATATGCATGGAAAGGCATGACCGAAGAAGAATTTGATTGGTGTATTGAACAAACCTTATTCTTTGGCGAAGACAGACAACCTTTAAACATGATTTTAGATGACGGTGGTGATTTAACGAATATGGTTTTAGACCAATATCCAGAGTTAGCTACTGCCATTAAAGGACTTTCTGAAGAAACTACAACAGGCGTTCACCGTTTATACGAGCGCATGGAAAATGGCACATTACCTATGCCAGCTATTAATGTAAACGACTCGGTAACTAAATCTAAATTTGACAACAAATACGGTTGTCGTGAAAGTGCTGTAGATGCCATACGTCGTGCAACTGACTTGATGTTAGCCGGAAAGCGCGTTGTGGTTTGTGGTTATGGCGATGTTGGTAAAGGTACTGCAGCCTCTTTTAAAGGCGCAGGAAGTATTGTAACCGTAACCGAGATTGACCCAATTTGTGCACTACAAGCTGCTATGGATGGTTTTGAAGTGAAAAAGCTAGAAACTGTTGTAGGTAACGCTGATGTTGTGATTACAACCACTGGAAATAAAGACATTGTACGTTCAGAGCACTTTAAAGCTATGAAAGACAAAACTATAGTTTGTAATATTGGGCATTTTGATAATGAAATACAAATGTCTTGGCTAAACGAAAACTATGGTAATACAAAAGACACTATCAAGCCACAAGTAGATAAATATACTATTGACGGTAATGATATTATTGTTTTAGCCGAAGGTCGTTTAGTAAACTTAGGTTGCGCAACTGGCCATCCAAGTTTTGTAATGAGTAACTCGTTTACAAACCAAACGTTAGCACAAATAGAACTTTGGAATCATTCTGATAAATATGAAAACGAAGTTTATATGCTACCAAAACATTTAGATGAAAAAGTAGCTAAATTACACTTAGAGAAAATTGGTGTAGAGCTTACCGAGTTAAAACCAGATCAAGCTAAGTATATTGGTGTAGAAGTTGAAGGGCCTTTTAAACCAGAGCACTATAGATACTAAATAAGACCGTTACACTATTATATAATTAGATAAAAATCCCAAACAGAAATGTTTGGGGTTTTTTGTAATAGCTTAAAAATAAAAAAGCCCTTTCCATAATAGAAAGGACTTTTAACGAGAAAATTACCAATTTATTTACTCAACTGTAATGAGTCAACTGCATGATAGAAAAAGTCTTGTTCGTCGTTCATAGAAACAAATAATCCGTTTGGAAATTTTGCGCCTAATGGTTTTGTTACTACCTCGCAACCATCTGTTTCTAGAGTTCCTAGGTTTAACGTTTTTATGTAACTATTGTCTTTTCTGCTAAACAAATTAAAGGAACCGTCTTGTTGATTAGATACAATTAAAGCACCTTCTCCATCATTATACTTTGCTATAGCAATACCTTCTATATCGTCTTTAAAATACTCACCTCCAAACATGGCAAGTTCTTCATCGCCTTTTTTAGAATCGGCATAGTATTTTCTAACACCAACACCTTCATCTGAGTAATACACATAGCCTAATTCATCATCTACCGCAATGGCTTCAATTTCTTTTTTTCCACTAAATGCACCTATCTTTCTTAAAAGCGTTGCATGAACACCTGTTGTATCTGAGGTTAACCCATATTGATATAAATAGCCTTGGGTTGGTCCTTCTTTTCTACTGACAAAATAAGAGACCTCACCATTTCTTGGGTTTTTATAGATGGAAACTCCCATTGGTCGTTTCATTTCCACATTGTTTTCATCGGTAAATACTTTAAATCCACCATTGTCTAACGGTGTCATATCTGGTATTGAATACACGCGAACCTGATGCTTTTCCCTTTCGGTAAATATCATAATATCTGTTTGTGTCGAATCGGTTAGCTTAAAACCGTATTCAACATCTACATTATTTGGATAACTAATTCCTGTTAAGCTTTTCTCTTTAATGATTTTTCCTTCTAAATCAAAAGCATAAACTCCACCATTTATCTCGTCTTTATCGGTACCAAAAACGATACTTTTTTCTGGGTTTTTACTATTTACCCAAATAGCTGGATCGTCGCTATCGTGTGGTACTTTATTGGTTTTTAACGTTGGAGTTATTTCTGGTAAGTTATTTCCGCAAGACAATATTATTAGCGAAAGGGCACTTAAAATTATTGTTTTTTTCATGTTTCTTTTATTTCTTAAATAAATCGTATTTCAGGCCAAAGGTTAAACGTTTTTCATAATATTCCATTTGCATGGTTCTGCTTTTAACACCTTGATAGTAACGTAATGGCTGATTGGTTATATTATTTATATTAAGGTAGATGCTTAAGTTTTTATTAATGGCTACGTTGGCATTAAAGTCTAAGAAAAATTGTTCGTCGTAGTATCTGTCTTCAAAAGCATTACCTCCAATTTCATCAATGTAAGCATCGGAATAGTTTCCTGATAAACGTAAGCTAAAGTTTTTACCTGAATACCCTAAAGATCCGTTAAACATGTTTGGCGAGGTGTTTGGTAAATCAAGATCGGTACGTTCTTCACCATCTTCGTTATATATACCATCTGCACTAGAAGTTAAATATGTATAGTTTACGTACACGCTAAAGTTTTTAGCAAATCCTGGTAAAAAGTCTAAACGCCTTTGTAACGAAATTTCGGCACCAAAAATACTGGCACCTTCACCATTTAATGGTTGGTAAACCTCAAATCCTTCGGTGTTATTACCAAATGTATTATCTGTAGTTTCACTTTGGAAGGTGTATACAAAATCTTTAATGTCTTTATAGAATAATCCACCAGAAATGATACCTACCGATTTAAAGTAGTGCTCTGCCATAATATCGAAGTTCATAGATGTGGTTGGGTCTAATTCTGAATTTCCTAAAAAGATTTCTTCATCCTCTCTATTAAGCTCTCTGTAAGCCACTAAATCTTCGTAGTTAGGTCTTGCTAATGTGTTTGTCCAAGCAAAACGTAATATGGTATTATCAGATAGATTATACTTTAAATGAACACCTGGCAAAATGTTAGTATAAGAGCTTTCATCGTTTATTTCTTTAATTCCTGAAACATCACCATCTTCATTAAACTCTAGTTCATTTCCTTGACTTTCAATGGCAGTATGTTCTAAACGCACACCTGCTAGTACGCTAAACTTGTCTGATAAATTTTGATTCATCATGACGTAACCTGCATATACATCTTCATTTACATCAAAGTTTGCTGTGGCATACTCGTCGGGTAAATCTTCGCCTGTAAAACGATTGGTATTATTAAAATCTAAACCACCTAAGTAATCTGTACTAGCAAAGGTTCCAACGGCGTATTGACTTCCGGCAAGAAAATCGGAATCTGAGTAATTTCTAGTTGGAATCATTCCTAAAAACTCTAAAGCTCCTGTTTCGTCGCTATACTCGGTAAAATCGTTATCACGGTTTTTGTTTTTAAGCCTTGTTTTAGCTCCTACTTTTAAAAATCCATCTTGCTCTTTAATAATGGATAATGGAATTTGCGCGTTTACAAAAAAGTTGATGTCTTCTTCTTCGGTATATTGATTTTCTTCGGTGATTTCACCTAATTCAAAATCGGCATAATTCGCATCAGCAGCACTTACAGGTGTAAATAAGGGTTTATCTTCATTGTTATTGAAGTTAATACTGTATTCACTTTCGTATTCTAAATAACGTTCGTTTAAACGTTCTTCTGAAGCTTTTGAAAACGATCCCATCCAATCTAATTGTATGTTTCCTATTAAATGCTCACCACCTAAACTATAGTTTTGCATACGTTGATCTTCTAATCTGGCATTTTTATTTCGTTTACTATCAATACCACCTTTTGTTTGGCGTTTTGCTTCTACAGGGAAACTGGTTAAGTTTCCGTTTCCATCTACAGTAAAGTCTCCAAGCTCGATATATTCACCATCTAACATTTCATGTTCTAACCTAAATCTATTTTCACGATCGTCTCTCCAGTTATAAATAGACTTAAAGTAAAGGGTGTTATTTTTATCTAATTTATAATCAAAATTAGCCGAGAAACTTCTACGAATACGCTGTACTAAGTATTCTCTCATTTCGAATACATTGGCATAAGGGTTTACATCAACCTCTTCCATAATTGGGTCCCCTTCGGTATCATCAACACCTGTATAGTATTCAAATTCATCAGTCCATTCGGCTTCTACATTGTCGCTTCCAAAATCGTTGTCATTTATAGAAGCTGAAACCATCCAACCAAACTTATCGTTTTTAGAACGATTACCGACCAAAAATGATCCGTTTAAAATACGTTTATCTGTGATAAAGTTTAGCCCTGATCCTAAGGTTGCCGACAAACGAAACCCTTGAGGCGATGTTCTTGTAATTAAATTTACCGAACCTCCTAAAGCATCGCCATCCATATCTGGGGTCACCGCTTTGTTAACCTCTATGGTTTGAATCATATCAGATGGAATTAAATCCATTTGCACATTACGATTATCGCCTTCGGCAGAAGGAATTCTACTACCATTTAACGTTACCGAGTTTAATTGTGGCGATAAACCACGAACAATAATATTACGCGCTTCCCCTTGATCGACTTGCATGGTAATACCTGGAATACGTTTTACGGCATCTCCAATATTGGCATCTGGGAATTTCCCAATTTGATCGGTAGATACAATATTGGTAATATTAGTTTTGTTTTTTTGAGTGTTAAGTGCTCTTGATTGGCCACTTAAACCGTAACCCGTAATTAACACCTCTTCAAGCTCTGTATTTTCAGCACTTAAGGTAAAGTTTAATGTTGTTGTGCCTTCTGCAATTACAGTTACCTCATGGCTAACATCTGCATAACCTAAATACTTTACTGTAACTGTTTGGTTACCTTCTGGCACGTTTATTAAGGTATATTTTCCGTTAAAATCGGTAACAGAGCCTTTATTTAATGTTTCTATTACAACGGTTGCTCCTGGAACAGTAAGTCCGTTTTCATCTGTAATAATACCTTGTAAGTTTCCGTTTTGAGAAACCCCTAAAAAGGTCACAGATATTATTAATAAAAAAGTAAAATAATGTTTCATTATAGGTTGATTTTTGTTTTGAACAAAGCTATATCTCAACCTTCTTTTTTAGCTAAAGGAACTGTTAACAAAAAGTAATTCAACACCGCAAATTGGCTATAAAACATAGCAACATTCACATTAAATTAACATACGGGAAAAGTTTAAAACATATAGACTATAAATTTAACAAATAGGCTTGCAGGTCGTCTTTTGAATTTATAGGTAATTTTTTTCGAAGTCTATATCTTGCTATTCGAACACTATCTGAAGTAATTCTTAAAATCTCGGCTATTTCTTTAGATGACAAGTTTAACCTAAGCAGCATACATAATCGCATTTCTGAAGATGAGAGTTTGTTTAAGGCTACTTTTTTAAGGGTTTCAAAAAAGTCTGGGTGTATCTGGCCAAAATAACTCATCAGTTCTGTCCACTCATTATTATTAGATAAATCTGAATTAATGTCTTTTGTTATTTCTATAAGCTTAGATTTAATTAACACCACATTTCTATCTTTTAGATTACTAAGCGTTCTCGAAACATCTGATAACATTTTATTTTTATGTGCTATATGTAAACTGTAATTAGCCAGAGAAGATACCTTAATATCTATTTCTCTTTTTAAAGCAGCTTCTTCTACGGTTTTCTTATCTAAATCTGCCTGTAACAATTGTTGTTTGTACTCTAAAATATGCTGTTCGTGTTTTCGTTTTTTCTTCCAGTATAAAAAACCTACACTTAATGCTAGTAATAAGGCAACAGCACAAACCAAGATAATATATTGACGAACAGTGTTTATTTGATTTTGCTTATTAAGTAATTTAAGTTCGGCTTCTTTTTCTTTGACTTCATAAAGCACTTGCATAGCACTTACCAGTTCGGCATTATGACGTTCAATCTCTTGTTCGTTTACAATACTTTGGTGACTTAAATACTGATATGCTTGTTCAAAATCTCCTAGTCCAGCATAAATTCTAGCCAAGTCTTTTAAGGCGCTTTCTATTTGAGAATTGTTTTGTGTTTCTTGCGCCAACAATAAAGCTTGTTCTGTGTAGGATAAAGCCTTATTATAATGTCCGCTTTTTCTATTAATATCACCTAAATTATTGATAATGTTAATTTTTATATCCGAACGACCATTTTCGGCATAAGAAAAGGCTTTTTTAAAGTACTTATAAGCAACATTATATTTTTCAAGGTCTTCATAGACACTTCCTAAGTTTTCGTTGGTAATAGCCAATCCTGTACTGTCGTTTAAAGATTTGAATATTGACAGACTAATATTTTGATGTTTTAAAGCTTTTTTATACGCTTTAGTTTTTTCGTAAACACTCCCTAATAATGCGTGTGTTTTTGCTTGACCTTTACTATAATTTAATTCTTGTGAAACTAATAGACTTTGCTGTAAGTAATGCTTAGCGTCTTTAAACTTTTTTAAATCGAGATTTATGGCTCCTAATGCATTTTTCACATACACAAAACCAGTATCTTTCTCACTTTCAATATCTAAATAATGCTGATAGTGTTTTGTAGCTTCGCTATCTATATGTAAGCGATTGTAGAATTCTGCAAGTTTAAGATAAGCCATCGCAATTTTTTGCGAATCTTGTAAAACAGTAGCTTTATTTAAAGCGGTTTTAAGGGTAATAAGTTCGGCGTCTACGGCTTTTCCTACCTGTTTGTTTTGAGCGGATAAAGTTAAGGAAGTAAGAAACCCAAGTAAAAAGATAAAGTGTTTAATAGTAGTCAAAACGTTACATGTTATAATAACTCGTAAAGTAACATTCTGCATATTACTTAAACATCTTGTTTATATCATGCTTATGTTATGAAACAAAAAAAGGCGTTTGATTAAATTCAAACGCCTTTTTTTATTCTATAAAAGATAGCTTTTATGCTTCAAATGGTACTACTGAAACATAAGATTTGTTATCTCTTTTCTTTTCGAATTTCACGATACCATCAACTTTAGCGTGTAAAGTGTGGTCTTTTCCTGCGTATACATTCTCACCTGGATTGTGAGCTGTACCTCTTTGTCTTACGATAATGTTCCCTGCAACAGCAGCTTGACCACCAAATATCTTAACACCAAGGCGTTTCGATTCTGATTCTCTACCGTTTTTAGAACTACCAACTCCTTTTTTATGAGCCATTGTCTTAAGGTTTTATTTTGTTAATAATTAACGGAATTATTTTTCTATTCCGCCGTCTAATCTATCTTGTAATTCTTTTAACTCATCCCACTTACCTTCAGCAGCTAATCCAGCTTGCTTTGGCCAAGTTTCTGTTACTAAATGAGCTAATCTTGAGCTAGCTTCTGTTAAAATAGTACTTAACTCTTCTGGTGTTGCTTTAGCAACTTTTGCAAAAGTGTCTAGTCCTGCATTAACTAAAGCTTCAGCTGCTTTAGGTCCAGCACCTTCAATTTTCTTTAAATCATCTGCTTTAGCGGTTGATTTTTTTGGTGCTGCCTTTTTAGTTTCAGCTTTAGGCGCTGCTTTTTTTGTTTCTTTTTTAGCTGGAGCAGCTTTTTTTGCTCCTGAAGCTACGATGTTTTCGATTACGATTTCAGAAAGCGCTTGACGGTGACCATTTTTCACACGGTAGCCTTTACGTCTTTTCTTTTTGAAAACAATAACCTTATCACCCTTAAGGTGCTTCACGACTTTTGCTCCTACTTGAGCTCCGTCTATAGCTGGGGCGCCAACAGTTACATTGTCACCATCTCCAATTAAAAGAACGTTATCGAAAGAAACTTTCTTACCTTCTTCTGTTTGTAAACGGTTAACAAAAACTTTTTGGTCTTTCTCAACTTTGAATTGCTGCCCTGCTATCTCTACAATTGCGTACATAGCGTAACGTTTAAGTTTATGTTAATAATTTTACTCAAAAAATGAGTGCAAATATACTGCTAAATTATTAAACTACAAACGTTTTATTAGTTTTCAACTAATTTAGTACTGTTTTTAAAAATTTGCATAAAAGTTAAGGTTAATACTGCTGTAGAGGCTAACCCTTCAATTAAAATGATAAAAATTAAAATACCGCCTCCTCTGTTCATGTCTTGAAACCAATCTTTAAGCAAGGTATTCATAAATTCTACATCAATATGAAACATGTAAATCGCCATAAAAACAGCAAATAGAAATGTTCCCCAAAAGCCCGTTAACAAACCTGTTTTAAACCCATTAACGTAATTAAAGCTAGCACCAGAAATTAACTTGTAGAGTTTAATTGCCATGTAAATACCTACAGCCATTAAAACACCATTAAAAAGCCGAAACCACGGATTTAAATGCAACCCAAACAATTTTAAAATTAAAAAATAAGCTATTAACATGATAGCTGTAAACAAACCATATTTAAACGAAACTGCAACTGTTGAATTCATAACATACAGAATTTTAAGTTGTTACTTTCTTTAAATTTCGGAAAAAAATACCATTTCTTACCTCTAAATATCTTTTTTTTAACTTTTTAGCAATATATACTCAACACAAATGTTTATTTTTGATTTTTATGTAACTTTTTTACATAACTGTATACAAACAGTTATTAATTATAATTAAAAACAAAATCTGAAATGAAAAAAAGCATCTTTTTTCTATCTTCTTTGCTTTGTGCAAATTTAGCCTTAAAAGCACAAGAAGTTAAGTATGAAGAATACGATCTTGATAACGGCATGCACGTTATTTTACATCAAGATAATTCTGCTCCCGTTGTAACAACATCTGTTATGTACCACGTAGGTGCCAAAGACGAAAATCCTGAACGTACTGGATTTGCGCACTTTTTTGAGCACTTATTATTTGAAGGCACCGAAAATATTGAACGAGGCGAGTGGTTTAATATTGTTTCTTCTAATGGCGGTAGCAATAATGCTAACACTACAGACGACCGAACATATTATTACGAAGTTTTCCCATCTAATAATGTGGAATTAGGACTATGGATGGAATCGGAAAGATTATTACATCCCGTAATAAACCAAGTAGGTGTTGATACACAAAATGAAGTTGTAAAAGAAGAAAAAAGACTACGTGTAGATAACCAACCTTATGGAAATCTACTTGCTGAAGTAAAGAAAAACATCTTTAAAAAACATCCTTACCGTTGGGCTACAATAGGTTCTATGGACCATCTTGATGCCGCAACTTTAGAAGAATTTCAAGCGTTTAACAATAAATTTTACGTTCCTAACAACGCTGTTTTAGTTGTTGCTGGAGACATCGATGTTCCTTCGGTAAAGAAAATGATTCAAGATTATTTTGGTACTATTCCTAGAGGCGAAGAGGTTACTAGAAATCTACCAAAAGAGGATCCTATTACTCAGCAAATTAATGCCAAGACTTACGATCAAAACATTCAAATACCAGCAGTTATTGCAGCTTACAGAACACCTTCTTTTAAAGAACGTGATGCGTATGCTTTAGACATGCTTTCAACATACTTAAGCAGCGGTAAAAGCTCTGTATTATATAAGAAATTAGTTGACGAGCAAAAACAAGCTCTTCAAGTACAAGCCGTTAATATTAGTCAAGAAGATTATGGCATTTATGCACTTTTTGGACTTCCGTTAGGCGACGTACCTTTAACCGATTTATTGGCCGAAATGGACGAGGAAATTGTTAAGGTTCAAAACGAATTAATCTCAGAAAAAGATTATCAAAAACTGCAAAATAAGTTTGAAAACCAATTCGTAAATTCAAACTCAAGTATTCAAGGTATTGCTAACTCTTTGGCGAGATATTATATGCTATATGGAGACACGGCATTAATTAATAACGAAATAGATATTTACAGATCCATTACAAGAGAAGACATTCGTAATGTAGCCAAGAAATATCTTAATCCTAACCAAAGATTAGTGCTAGAATACTTACCTAAAAAAGATGACCAATAAAAAGACATTACAAAAAATGAAAAGATATATATATCCATTAATCGCATTGTTTTTTATATCTATAGGGGTTCACGCTCAAGTAGATCGATCTAAACAACCTGAACCTGGACCATCTCCAAAAATAACTTTGGAAGTTCCTGGTGAATTTGAACTTAAAAACGGACTTAAAGTCCTTGTTGTTGAAAACCATAAACTCCCTCGTGTTTCTTATAGTTTAACTATAGATAACAAACCTATTAAAGAAGGAGATATTGCAGGTGTTTCTCAACTTTTTGGGAGTATGATGGGCAATGGCACTCAAACCATTTCTAAAGATGCTTTTAACGAAGAAATTGATTTTTTAGGTGCTTCTATGAACTTTAGTTACAGAGGTGGTTATGCTAGATCGTTAACTAAATATTCTGAAAGAATTTTAGAGTTAATGGCAGATGCTGCTATAAACCCTGTTTTTAACGAAGAAGAATTTAACAAAGAAAAAGATAAAGCTATAGAAAATATAAAATCTGGAGAAAATAGCGTTTCTACAGTTGCTGGACGTGTTGGAAGAGCTTTAGCTTATGGCACACACCACCCTTACGGAGAATTTGTTACCGAAGAATCCCTTAACAAAACCACGTTAAAAGATGTTAAAAAGTTTTACCAAGAAAACTTTAACCCTAAAAACGGTTACTTAGTTGTTGTAGGTGATGTTAAATTCAACGACATAAAAAAGCAAGTTGAAAAGTACTTTGGAAAATGGCAACAAGGCGCCGATATTTCTTATAACGTTCCAGATGCAAAATACAATGTTGGTAAAACACAAATTGACTTTGTTGATATGCCTAATGCTGTGCAGTCTAATATTTCTTTAACGCACACAGTAGACCTTAAAATGAACGACCCAGATTATCATGCCGTTTTAATCGCCAACAAAATTCTTGGTGGTGGCTTTAACAGTTACTTAAACATGAATTTACGTGAAGAGCATGGTTATACATACGGCGCCAGATCAAGTTTAAGTGCCGATAAATATGTAGCGCGTTTTAGCGCAGGAGCATCAGTTAGAAACGCTGTAACAGATAGTGCTGTAGTAGAGACTTTAAAAGAGATTAAACGAATTAAAAACGAGCCTGTAACTGCAGAAGCATTAGCTAATGCTAAAGCAAAATATATGGGTGATTTTGTACTAGCATTAGAAAGTCCTCAAACAATTGCTAGATATTCTTTAAACACTATTATAAACGATTTACCAGAAGATTTCTACTCAACATATCTTCAAAAAATAAATGCTGTTACTACTGCCGATGTACAACGTGTCGCTAATAAATATTTCAAACCTGAAAATGCACGTGTTGTTGTTGTAGGTAAAGGCAGTGAAATTATAGAAAACCTTGAAAAAACTGGTTTACCAATTAAATATTACGACAAGTACGCTAACCCAACTAAAAAGCCAGAAGCTCCTAAAGAAGTATCAGGGGTAGATGTAAATACTGTTTTAAACAATTACATTAAGGCTATTGGCGGCGAAGAAAGATTAAATAAAGTATCGTCTTTAATTTTAAAATACGAAGCCAATGCCATGGGATCTACATTATTAAATGAAGAGAAAAAGGTAGACAACAAAATGGCTCAAGTTGTTTCTATGAATGGTGCACCAATGATGACTGTTGTTGTTACTCAAAAAGAAACTTTTATGAAAAGAGGCGGCATGAAACAACCACTTCCTGAAAATATGGCCAATGACATGAAAATAATGGCAGGCTTATTTTTAGAAAAAGATTTATTAAACTCAGACAAAGCTAAGCTTTCTGGAATGGAAAAAATCGATGGGAAAGACGCTTATAAAGTTGATGTTTCTGGAGAAGTTGTATCTGTTACCTTATATTACGATGTAGAAACAGGTCTTAAAGTCAAAGAAGTTCAAACCACTTCTATGCAAGGACAAACACAAACTCAAGAAGCTGTTTTAAAAGACTATAAAGATTACGATGGTATTCTTTTCCCTTCAGTTAAAGAAGGTACCCAAATGGGACAGCCTATTACTTCTAAATTAATTGAAGTAGTTATTAACGAAGGTGTTACAGAAGAAGACTTCAACTAAGTTTTAAACTTAAATATTTAAAAAAGCTCGAATAACTTATTCGGGCTTTTTTCGTTTATGAGAAAGATAAACCCCAAATAAAATAATTAAGGTTGCTAAAGCTTGTAATACGCTAAAACCCTCACCATCCAAAACACCCCATAACAAGGCAACAACTGGCATTAAATATGTCGCTGAAGATGCAAATACTGGTGTTGATATTTGTACCAACCTATTAAATATAACTTTTGCCATGGCTGTACCAAACAACGCTAAAATGGCTACAAATCCCAATGCTTCCATAAACATAACTCCATGAATGGTTTTTGACGTAAAAAACCCTGAAAAAATCAAAACCAATAGTGCTGGTAAGAAAATAACAAGATAATTGCCAGTAGCAATAGCCAATGGTTTAACATCTTGCAAATACCGTTTAATAATGTTTACATTAAACGCATACATAACCGTTGCAGTAATCACAAAAAGGGCATAAAAGTAATTCTGATCTGGATTAATATCAGCACCTTCAAAAATTAATATTGCTGTACCCAAAAAACCAATCATTACACCTAATATTTGGCGTTTGGTAGAAATAATTTTAAAAATTGTAAGTCCAATTAAAGTCGTATTTAAAGGCACCAAAGAGTTTAAAATGGACGCGATAGAACTATCTATCTCTGTTTGTGCAAACGCAAACAGAAACGCCGGAAAAAAAGACCCTAGAAAACCCGATAACGCAATCCATTTCCATTTCTCCTTAGGAATATGCTTTAGATACTTAGCACCAAAAACCAATAAAATCAATCCTGTAAGCGCCGACCTTAAAGCTCCTAACTGAAAAGGTGTAAAACCTAAAAGCGCCTTTTTTATTAATATAAACGAGCTTCCCCAAATAAGAGATAATGACACTAGAAAAAGCCATTTAGGATGTATATTTTTCATAGATAGTTTTAAAAAAGCACAAAACTCTAACTTTTAATAGAATAAAAGGCAATATTTCTTAATTTTGTATGAAATAAAATTCATTAAAGATGAAACACTTAAAATATTTTTTTGCTGTAGTTACCATTTCATTATTAACTATTGCTTGTAAAGAGAACAACACAACTCCAGAAGTAAAAACTGTAGAAGTTGAAACATCTAAAACAAAAAAATTAAACCCAAATGCTACTTACGCTAAAGCTGAGTTTAATATAGACGGCATGACTTGTGCTGTAGGTTGCGCCAAAACTATCGAGAAAAAATTAGCTAACATGGATGGTGTAAAATCTGCAACAGTAGATTTTGATAAAGAATTAGCCATGGTTGAGTACGATGTAGCAACAGTTAACACAACTTCTTTAGAAGAAACTGTAAAGAAAGCTGGCGACATGTATTCTGTAAAAAACATGAAAACACTTGATGGATCTGGTGAGGCTTCAACAAAAAAAGGATGCAAAGCAGATTGCAAAATGGCTTGTTGTGCTAATAAGGAAGAGGCTAAAAAAGAGACTGCTTGCGCTAAAGATTGTAAAAAACCATGCTGTGCAGATAAAAAGCAAGCTTAGAAAAAAATACAATACTTACATTAAAAGCACTCTAGTTTAGAGTGCTTTTTTTTATTGCCAATTTACTGTTTCCATGATACGCTTAATATCATTCTCTAAGTATTTTGCAGCTGGCAAAATAGAATCGTAATTTGGTTTTGTATAAAAATAAAGCGATCCTGTTAAAAAGTGATTTAAACTATCTGTCACATAAAACTGAGATTGCGAAGCGGCATTTCCACCAACTTCATAAAACATACCGTAAACCTTTCTCTCAGCATTTAAATAAGGCTGCTCAACAATTTCATCTGCTTTTCTAGTGTGCTCTTGCGTAAATTTTTGAGCATCTTTTAAAAACGTTATTAATCGTTCTTTATCACCTTCAACATGTTTATAGGTTAAATAAATAGTGCCCTGCAAATTTTTATATACTAAGTCCACACCAACAGTTTTTGTTTCACCTTGAAGCTCTCTAACATTTACTTTAGAAACTTCTTCATTTTTATCGAACACGATTGGCGTATAATTTGACTTATATGTCTTATACTCTGGCTTTGGATAGTCTAATCTTAAATATGCTTTAGGTTTTGGCAAGGGATCTTCACCACAACTTAGCAAAATAAACATAGTTAAAATTGAAATAGGTAATCTCATAAATTAAGGTATGGTTACTTTTATTCTTTTAAGGCGCTTTTTGTCTAAAGACTCTATAGTAAAAACGTAATTTTTATAATTTATTTTACTTCCTAACTTCGGAAAACTTCCAGATATTTCAAGCACAAAACCTGCTATAGTTTCTGCTTCACCTTTTTTCTCTTCAAAGATAGTATTATCGTCTATTTTTATAATTTTATAAAAGTCTTTTAGTGGTGTTTTTCCTTCAAAAACATAATTGTTCTTATCTAATTTAGAATACACGAGGTCTTCATCATCAAACTCATCACTAATGTCGCCAACAATTTCCTCTATAATATCTTCTAATGAAATAACACCTGATGTACCACCATATTCATCTACAACAATGGCTAAGTGGACTTTCTTTTCTTGAAACTCAACCATTAAATCGTCAAGCTTTTTATTTTCGGGCACGAAAAAGGGCGCTCTTAGTAATGTAGTCCAATCAAATTGTTTTTTGTCTATATGCGGCAACAAATCTTTTACGTATAAAACCCCTTTTACATTATCGATATTATCCTCAAAAACAGGGATTCTGGAATAACCATTGTTCACAATTTCTGGAATAACATCTTGATATTTTTGATTGATATTAAGTGCAAAAATATCAATCCTAGGCTTCATAACTTGCTTGGTATCGGTATTGCCAAAAGACACAATACCTTGTAAAATTTTGTGCTCCTCACTTGTGGTGTCTTCTTCGCTTGTTAACTCTAAGGCTTGCGAAAGCTGATCGACACTTATATTTGTTTTTTGTTTACCCAAACGTTTATGAATTCCTATTGTAATACTTCGCATAGGTAAACTTAAAGGTGAAAAAATGGTGTCTAAAATTTTAAGTGGATAAGCCATAAAAGTGGCGAATCTTAGATTGTTTCGGCTGGCGTAAATTTTTGGCAAAATTTCACCAAATAGTAATATAAAAAATGTCACTACAACGACTTCTATTACAAACCTTAACCAAGCTGTGGTTAAACTTTTAAATAAGAATTCGCCTAAATAAGCAAACAATATAACAATAGCAATGTTTACAAAATTATTGGCTATAAGTATGGTGGCTAATAATTTTTTGGGTCTTTCAAGTAATGCTGAAACGATTTTAATTGCCGCTACATCTTCTTCAATACTATTTTCAACATCTGACTTTGTGAGAGAAAAAAGCGCTACTTCTGCGCCTGATATTAATGCAGAGCATAGTAACAACACAAAAAGCAAGGCAAATCCAAATACAATTGAGTAATCAATTGTTAAAATATACATTAACAGTAAACTCGGAGGTTCTGAATCCAATAGTAAAACTTTGGTTAAACAAACGTTAGTGGTTTATTAAAAAGGCAAATCATCATCTTCATTATCACCTGAAGTTTCTTTGTTCTCAACAGGCTTTTGTGGCGATGGTGTTGCTTGTTTTGGTTGTTGGTTGTTACCGCTTTCAGACTTTGTAGTTAAAAACGTGAAATCTGTGCATTGTATTTCTGTAGAATATCTTTCATTACCGCTATCGTCTGTCCATTTTCTTGTTTTTATTCTACCTTCTACATAAATGCGGTCGCCTTTACTTAAGTATTTTTCACAAATTTCTGCTGCTTTGTTTCTTACAACAACATTATGCCATTCGGTATTTGTAACACGCTCGTTAGTTTGTTTATTGGTGTATGTTTCGTTTGTAGCCAAAGGAAAACGTCCAATACATCCGCCGCCATCAAAGTAATGCATTTTAACTTCGTCTCCTAAATGCCCAATAAGCATAACTTTATTTAGTGTTCCTGACATGTCTTTATTTTAGTTTTAAATAACAAAATTACGTTTTTGCTTTACATCTCATTAAAATTAATAAAAAAATATGAGCTTACAGCTTTATGAAAAGTTAAACGCTTCAATAAACTTCTCGATTAAAACTGGTACAGGATAACTTTTTAATTCTGAAAATAAAATACTGTTTTCTGAAAGTTCTTGAACATCAATAATCCAAAACTTAGTATACAAATGTTGATGAGATAGTTTATGTACTATATCTTTTGTATTAAAAAGCCTTAAATCAAATGCTTGCTTTTGATTATTTGCAATTTGCTTTTTTAAATCTGCATGTGTTATTGGTTTTTCGGTTTCTAATAAAGGAAATTGATATAATCCTTCCCAAATTCCTTTCCCTTGTCGTTGCTCTAGTAGCGTTTTATTATCTGCCGATAAGTAAACCAAAAAGTTATAATATTTCTTTTTAGGCTTTTTTACCTTCAATTTTATAGGTAAAGCTTCAACTAAATCTTTTCTGTAGGCAACACAACCTTCCATTAACGGGCAGTTTTTACACGCTACTTTTTTTGGCGTACATTGTGTGGCGCCAAAATCCATAATAGCTTGGTTATAATTTGCTGGGTTATTACAATCGAGTTGTTCTTGCGCCAAAACTTTAAAAACTTTAAACCCTTTCGATGTATTTATAGGTTCATCAACCCCAAAATAGCGAGATAAAACTCTATACACATTACCATCCAAAACAGCCTTTTTTTCATTATAACAAATAGATGCTATAGCACTTGCTGTATAATCGCCAACGCCTTTAAGCTTTAATAACTCTTTATAACTATCTGGAAAACTCCCGTTAAGATTATAAGCAACATGTTTAGCTGTTTCATGTAAATTTCTCGCTCTAGAATAATACCCTAAACCTTGCCATAACTTTAAAACGTCATCTTGCGAGGCATCTGCAAGGCTTTTTACATTTGGATAAGCGTTCACAAATGCTTGATAATAAGGTAATCCTTGCTTAATTTGTGTTTGCTGTAAAATAATTTCTGATAGCCAAATACGATAAGGGTCGACGGTGTTTCGCCAAGGCAAATCGCGTTTATTTACTGAGTACCAATTAGTTAAAGTTTGTGAAAATACCATGAAAAATATATACTAAACGCAAAAATAAACGTTTATAATGTTAAATTTTAGTTATTTAGGTTTGAAAAATTGAATATTAAATGACTATATTTGCAACCCTTTTATAATTAATAGTAACTATACAAAATATTTTAAAAATGACTAAGGCTGATTTAGTAGCAAAGATTTCTGAAAGATTAGGAATAGAAAAAGGAGATGTTCAAGCAACGGTTGAAACTTTTATGGATGAAGTAAAAACGTCTTTAGAAAGTGGAGATAACGTTTATTTAAGAGGTTTTGGAAGTTTTATCGTGAAAACTAGAGCTGAAAAAACAGGACGTAACATTTCTAAAAACACAACTATTAAAATACCTGCACACAACATACCAGCATTTAAACCTGCTAAAGTTTTCTTAGAAGGCGTAAAAGCTAATGTTGAAGTAAAGTAATTAAAACACAATATTAATTTTAAACCCATGTAACTTATGCCAAGTGGTAAAAAACGTAAAAGACACAAGGTAGCTACGCACAAGCGTAAAAAAAGAAGACGCGCTAATCGTCATAAAAAGAAAAAATAAACCCAAAAAAGTAGTTTGTTAACTACTTTTTTGGTTTTATAGTAAAACGTTCTTTGATAACGGGTTTTTATAAAAGACAGCGCTTACCTTACGCCGTCTAAAACCCTCTGGATTAACAATCCTGTGAAAATATTATTTAATCCATCTGTACGTAATTGTATGGATAAAAATTAACAAAATGGAAAAAGAATTGATCATTAGATCTGATTCAGAACATGTTGATTTTGCCTTATTAAAAGATGGAAAATTAATTGAATTACATAAAGATGAAGAAAGTAATAACTTTGCTGTTGGCGATGTATTTATTGCCAAAATAAGAAAAGTTATTCCCGGCTTAAACGCTGCTTTTGTAAACGTAGGTTACGAGAAAGACGGCTTTTTACATTATCACGATTTAGGCCCTAAACTATCTTCCCTTTTAAAATTCACAAAACGTGTAAGCACAGGAAAACTAAAAGATTTTTCTTTAAAAAACTTCCCATTTGAAAAAGAGATTGATAAAGACGGCAAAATAAACGACGTCTTAAAATCAAATCAGTCTATTTTAGTACAAGTAGTAAAAGAACCCATATCAACAAAAGGGCCGCGCATAAGTTCGGAACTTTCGATAGCGGGCAGATACATCGTCTTAGTACCTTTTTCTAACCGTATTTCTATTTCTCAAAAAATAGAGGACAAAGAAGAAAAAGACCGCCTAAAACGACTTGTTAAAAGTATCACACCGCAAGGATTCGGAATTATTGTACGTACTGTAGCCAAAGGCAAAAAAGTGGCTGAATTAGACAAAGATTTACACAACCTTATGGGGCGTTGGAACGCCATGTGTAAAAAATTACATAAAGCTCATCACCCAACCAAAGTATTAGGAGAGTTAAACAAAGCCTCGTCTATTTTACGAGACATTTTTAACGACACCTTTACAAGTATTCATGTTGATGATGAAGAGCTTTATATTCAAATTAAAGATTATGTGCAGCAAATTGCACCAAAAAAAGAATCTATAGTTAAGTTATATCAAACTAAAGTTCCCATTTTTGAAAAATTTGGTATTGAACGCCAAATAAAAACCTCTTTTGGGAAAACTGTTTCTATGGCAAAAGGAGCCTATCTAGTAATAGAACATACAGAAGCGATGCATGTCGTTGATGTAAATAGTGGAAACCGCTCTAATAAAGCCAAATCGCAAGAAGAAACAGCCTTAGAAGTTAACCTTATTGCCGCAACAGAAATGGCACGACAATTACGATTGCGTGATATGGGTGGCATTATTGTGGTTGACTTTATAGATATGACAAAAGCTGAAAATAGAAAAGCGCTCTACAATCATTTAAGAGATGAAATGAAAGACGATAGAGCAAAACACAAAATATTGCCTCCAAGTAAGTTTGGATTAGTACAAATAACAAGACAGCGTGTAAGACCTGAAATGAACATTAAAACAAGGGAAACAAACCCTAATGGGACTAACGGCTCTGAAATTGAAGCGCCTATTGTTTTAGTACAAAAAATAACTCACGAACTTGAGCAATTATTTAAAAAAGACTATAAAAAAGTAACGCTAAATGCACACCCTTTTATAGCAGCCTTTTTAACAAGAGGATTTCCATCTATACGTTCAAAATGGTTTTTTGAACATAAAAAATGGGTTAAAGTTTTACCAAGAGATGCTTACACATATCTCGAATACCATTTCTTTGATAAGAATGGTAAAAAGATTAAATAACAAAAAAAGCCTTACTATTAATTTAGTAAGGCTTTTTTTGTATTGTTTATATCTTAAATTTATTCTTGAGAAGGTCCTCCACTTACTATAATAAATTCAGATCTTCTGTTTTCTTGGTGTTCTTCTTCGCTGCAACCAGAACCGCAATCTATTTTTGGTTCGTTTTCGCCTTTTCCTACACCTGATATTCTAGAAGCATCTATGCCTTTAGAAATTACATACTGTACTGTAGATTGCGCACGTCTTTCCGATAATTGCTCATTATAACGTTTTGGTCCTCTACTATCGGTATGTGATTCTGCTGAAATGACCATGTCTGGGTATTTCTTCATAACTGCTACAAGTTTGTCTAACTCAAAAGCACCTTGTGATGTGATATTAGATTTATCAAACTCAAAGAATATTGGGTTTAACACCACACGATCTTTAACTATAATCTTCTCTATTGGCTTTAAATTAACTTGAAAGATGTCTTCTTCTTTTTCACTTCCAGAAAAAGTAACTTGGTTACTTTCATAGTCTGCTAACTTTGCAGAAATATCTAACGATTCTGAACATGGCACCGTATACATAACCTCACCTTGAGCATTAGCTGTTTCTGTTAAAACAACTCTCCCATTGGCATCGGCTACAGTTACATTAGCACCAGGTAATGGATTGTTAGTGTCTTCATCAACAATAACTATAGTTAAATCCACATTACATGGTTTTAAACGTTGTACGCCATAAATATCGTCGCTTCCTTGTCCACCTGTTCTATTAGATGATACAAATCCTGCTCCTGTTTCTTCATTAATTGTGAAAGCTAAATCATCGGCTTTACTGTTAACTGGTGTTCCTATATTTTGGGCTTTTCCAGAATCATCAACATAAAATACATCTAATCCTCCAAGGCCTAAATGCCCTGTTGAAGAGAAGTAAAGCGTGCCATTATCACTAATGTAAGGAAACATTTCTTGTCCTTCTGTATTTACTTTATCGCCTAAGTTTTCGGGTGTACCAAAAGAACCATCATCGTTTACTGATACTTTATAAATATCATACTCTCCTATTCCGCCTGGCATATTAGAGGCAAAGTATAGTGTTTTTCCGTCTTGGCTTAATGATGGATTTTTAACTGAGTAGTCTTCGCCATTAAATGGTAATAGTTCGACATTTCCCCATTGTACACCATCTTTAGTAGCTTTGTACAAATAAAGGTAACTTATTTTTGTTCTGTCGCCTTTATTCTTTTCATATACACCTTCAAAAAAGCTCTCTCTAGAAAAATACATGGTGTTGCCATCTGGACTAAACGTAACTAGACCTTCATGGTATCTTGTGTTAATGTCTCCTGATACTTTTTCTGCTTCAGCTACTTCGCCGTCAGTCATAGACATATCTGCTTGATAAACGTCTAAAAACGGCTCTTCATTCCACCCATAGTCTCTTCGTGCATTATTTCTTGCTGATGAAAAATAAAGCACACCATCTTGTAATGTTCCTCCAAAATCGGTTACTTCAGAATTAATATCAAGCGATGATAATTCATAGTTTTCTTTTGCATTTAAAATACTAGAAACATAATCTGGGTTTGATGTAAACGCTTTTGCACGATCGTCTTTTGGCTCCATAGCGGCAAACTTTTGCATCCACGTATTAGATTGGTCGTATTTACCATTGGCTCTAAGCATTTGTGCATACTTGTACACCATTTCAGAATCTTGATCTTCTGAGGTTTCTAAGGCCTTTGCGTACCATTTCTCGGCTTCTTCAGTATTAAAAATATTGTAGTTAGCTTCGGCCAATTGCCCGTAAACATAACTATCGGCCTTACCTTTTTCTACCAATTTATTGTAATCTTCGATAGCTTCGACAAATTCGTATTTTGCAAAACGTTTGTCGGCTTCTTTAGTGTGTTTATTTTGAGCAGTTACACTTAAACTACTCATTAATATCAATGTGATAAATATTTTAATTTTTCTCATAATGTTTAGCTTAAGTAGTTATTAGAAGTAACGTGGTGAACGTGATACTTTCTTCGTTAAATTAATATCAAAGTTGATAAAAATTTCATGTGACGATGAGGTTTCAATGTCTAAATCTGATTGAATACTGTCATACGCATAGCCTATTCTTAGGTTTGGCGTAATTAAGAAATTAATCATCCCACTAAACGAATCTTCTAAGCGGTAACCTACTCCTAGTTCTACCAAATCGTACATAAATAAGTTGGCATTAACATCAAAACTCACTGGTGCATCTACAGCCGCTTTAAGAAACGCATGTGGTTTTAACTTAAAGTTGTCAGACAAACCAAACACATAACCTGCTGCTGCAAAAAAGTGTTGTACTTCTGAACCTATTTTTCTTCCATTAGTATCTAAATGTACCGAATTCAACATATTTGGCATAGATAAAGACACATAGTATCTATTAGGTTGATATAAGTACAATCCAGCACCAATGTTTGGCGTTACTTCGTTAATGTTTTCTCTTAAAGGGTCATTCTCTTCAATAACATCTAGATTACCTAGACCAATGTCATGAAAAGTAGCACCGGCTTTAACACCAAAGGCTAACTTATGATCGCCACCTAAAGGCAATGTGTATGAGAAATCTGCATACACATTGTTTTCATTTACTGGACCTATCTCATCACTTATAAAAGAAAGTCCTAGACCTACTCGTCTACCTACAGGTGAGTGGATAGAAAATGTTCCTGTTTTAGGAGCGCCTTCTAAACCAACCCATTGACTTCTATATAACGCACCTATAGATATAGCATCTTCAACTGATCCAGCATAGGCTGGGTTGATGATATTCATGTTATACATATACTGCGTATATTGTGGGTCTTGCTGTGCCTGCACTTGATATGCAAGCAAAACTGTTACGATTATTATATATAGTTTTTTCATTATAATATATTAGTTGATTTAGTGGTTTACTTCTGTCTATTGATGTATAACCAAGCCGTTTTAACTTGATTGCCTTGATACTTCATTACATAGTAATAGGTTCCTGTTGGCAATTCTTCGCCATCATCTGAAATACCTCCAAACTCATCTGTATAGTTTTGTTTACTATAAACTTTAACACCATATCTGTTAAAGATCTCTAAACTACTCACATTAAACCCATCTAAATCAAATACATCGTTATTACCATCATTATTTGGTGTTATTAATTGAGGAATAGTACATACTTCTACAGTAACATCAACAACCATAAACTCTGGACAATCTCCTGCTGTTGTATAAAGAACAGAATAAGTGGTTCCAATAGTACCGCCTGTAATCTCACCAGTATTGGAGTTAATTTCAGCGCCATCGGATGGTGATGAATCAAAACTAAAGGTTCCTCCTGGTGTCATCACACTACCTTCGACTACTTGTGCTCCACAAACTGTTGGCTCCATCTCAAAATAAGGATCATCGCCTGGCTCAGGAGTAACTGTTACTGTTGATGTTGACCAGCATTCTCCTGGCGTTGTATATTCAACTGTGTAATCTGTATTAGGCATAGCCCCTGTAATCTCACCTGTTTGAGGGTCTATTAAAGCACCATCGTTAGGTTCTGGATTAAATGTAAATGTACCACCTGGTGTTATTACACTATCTACTTCTGCACCACAAGGAGTTGAAACCATTGTGAAAGTAGCATCATCTAAAGGTAGAGTAGTAACTGTTTGCATCTCGGTTTGAGGACAATCACCCGCTGTTGTATATTCAACTGTATAACTTGTGTCTGGAGTTCCGCCTGTTATTTCACCTGTATTTGGGTTGATAACTGCATCATCAGTTGGTACTGGGTTAAAAGCAAATGTTCCGCCCATGTCTCCTGTTATTGTAGCTATTGCTCCATCACAAGTTGGTTCCATAGTGAATGTGGCGTCTTCCGCAGGTAGCACTGTTAAAGATTGCGTTCCTACAACGGTACAACCTACTGTAACAGTATATTCAATCGTATAAGTTGCTCCTGGAGTTCCTCCAGTTACTTCTCCTGTAGTAGGATTAATAACTGCTCCATCATTCGGCATTGGATTGAAAGCAAATGTTCCGCCTGCATCTCCAACAATGGTAACAGTTCCACCATCACAAGTTGGTGCAACAGTAATCGTTGGGTCACCTCCAGATAATGTAGTTACTGTTTGTGTTGAAACTGCTGGACAATCTCCTGGTGAAGTATATTCTACAGTATACATTGTTCCTGTATTACCTCCTGTTATCTCACCTGTATTTGGATTAATAACTGCATCATCAGTTGGTGCCGGGTTAAAGGCAAATGTTCCACCTGCATCTCCAGTAATAGTTGCTGTAGCACCATCACATGTTGGCTCCATTGTAAATGATGCATCGCCTACCCCTAATACAGTAACTGTCTGTGTTTCTATTGCTGGACAGTTACCTAAAGTTGTATATTGAACAGTATAAGTTTCTCCTGGAGTTCCACTAGTTACTTCTCCTGTTGCAGGATCGATAACTGCAGTATCTGTTGGTGCAGGATCTAATTCGAATGTTCCTCCTGTATCAGCTGTAGCAGAAAGAGTTGCTATACCTCCATCGCATGTTGGCTCCATTGTAAATGTAGCATCAAATTCATCGCCTCCAATATATTCAACAAGGACTTCATCAGAAACTGTTGCTTGACCACCAGTACATAAATCGTAAGTTACTTCAAACGTATAATTTTCTGTTTCACCTGGTGATACTGTTACTGTTTCTGTATTTCCTACAGAGTTTCCATCTTCATCTAACCACTCTAAAGTATAGTTTGGTGTTCCAGATGGCGAGAATCTCCAAGATTCTGGTTCTGTTACAGTCCAAACTCCCATATTACGTCCTGGAGGTGTTGTTGCTTGCGTATCGTCTATACTTTGTAAACCAACAACAGCTAAACCGTCATTCCATCCTGGACAAGTTGGTTTTTCAATAATATGGATATCGATATTATTAGAGGACTCATGTAACACAATCTGGCTAGTTGATTGTATATCATTACAACTAAAATGACAAACATCATTAAAATTAACTACAAACTGTCTGTAAGGTGCTGATCCTAATACAACATAATCTATACTACCACAAACACTTGGATCGATATCATGACCTACTCCAAAAATATTACCTTCTGTTATAGACGCATTATCATTATTGGGTAATGTATCGGTATCATCAAAAGCCCAGCCATTTCCTGTTCCTGCATATTGTGTTTCGAAACTAATTACACCATTAGAACCTATTATTACTTGGTCATATACACCTCCATAGAAACAGAATTCAAATCCAAGGTCAATAACTTCTGACCATACATCATCACTATCTACACTTGTTGGTGTAGCACCATCAACTGGTGGTGACGGGCACGTATCTATAGCATTAATTTCATAATTTTCTGTATCCTGACCGTATAAATGGAAGTTTGCAGATAGTGTTGCCTCTGGGTTTTCACAATCTACTACTTGATCTTCTCCAGCATAAGCAATAGAACATGGATTTGGTGGTGGTGGACATAAAAATGCTAAAGGATTACTTTCCACAATACAGTTAGAGTCGTTTGTATTGGCAACAGTTACCACAACATTGGTACTTGCAGGGTATGGTCCTAAAACAACGGTTCCTGTTTCAAATACTTCTTGAGAATCTGCTGACTGATCATCTGTAATTGTTAAAGATTCGGCATCTCCCATATCGGAAATATCGACAGCAACCTCAAAAACAGGGTTGTCAGGATCTGTAACACAATCACCATTTATAATATTAAAACTAACGTCTTGTGTAATACAAGTTTGACACCAAACGTCGAAATCCCACGGAATGTAACCACTACTTGAGCAACTACCAAAACCATCTGAATCTATTTGAATCGTTAGTGTGTCTCCTGAACTAATAAATGACAGACCTGTTAAATCTCCGCCATTATCTCCTTGGTATAAAACACTACCATCTGAATCTAAAATAATGATCTCATCCCAAGTTTCTTCTATTTCACCTGCGTTAAATTCTAAGCTTAATGGATAGCCACTTGAACTCGCAAAATAAAATTCCATAGGATCATTATCAGTATAACAATATGTTGTATTGAACACCTGACCGGCCTCACAATCAATTATTTGATTAGGATCTGGTCTTGTGGTAAAGCTATATTCTGTACAATCGGCAGCATTACCGTTATCATTATAAGGCACAATGGTTACATAGTAAGTTGTATCATATACTAATGTTCCTAAATCGTAAGTTAGGACATCTCCAACATCTAATCCATCTATTACATCTGATGTACCTGGAGCTGTTCCTACATATAATGTATAACCTGTAACTATAATAGAGGCTGGACTCCAAGTTAAATCAGTATTTTCATCAACATCTACAGCTCCATCTACAGGTAAAGTTAAAGAAGCATTACAGTTTGGCACTGCTGTAGTATCTACACAAGACACGCTAAAGTCCCATTCTACTCTAGAACCACTAGAACAACTTACAGAACCATCTGCTTCAACAAACATAACTATAGTATCTCCAGTTGAACTGAAAGAAAGTCCTGTTAAGTCTCCTCCATTTCCTGTTCCTTCATAAATAACTGTTCCATCTGCTTCTTCTAATCTAATAGTGTCACAACATGTTTCTATTGTTCCTGCATGGAAAAATATATTTAAAGGATCTCCATTAGAACTTTGGAAACTATATATTTCAACATATTGATTATTACCATTATCATAACAATGTGTTTCATTAATAACCTGTCCGGCATCACAGTCAACTAAATAAGGGGTTGAGAAATTTACTGTACCTTCCCAATCACTCATGTCATTAGCTGCACAAATCGCTCTTACATAAATTTCGTAATCAACGCCTGGGGTTAAATTTTCATATAAATATGGGTTATCCATTGTTTGGATAATTTCTGGTTCGGTACCATCTGGATATCCTGTACCTTGGGGTTGAACTATGACTTCCCAAGTATCTTCTGTTCCATTTGATGTCCAAGACACTTCAACTGAGGTAGGAGTAACATTTACTATAGTTAAATCACTCGGTCTTGGACAAGTAGGTGGTGTACAGTTAACCATATCTGAAAATAAAGAGGTTCCTTGTAAATCACCATTACCATTAGGCATATTAAAAATTTCTTCATCAAAAGCATCAACCACTACGACACTTACCTCTCCAGCAAATGAGCCTCCATCATTCCAAAATAACTCAAATGGGATTCCATCACATAATGGAATTTGATATTCGATTGGTCCCGCTCCTGAAGTAAAATCTTCACCTAAAATAGCAACTTCTAATCCATCTTGTAAAACGGACATGGTATTACCATTCCATCCATCACCCCAGCTATCCTCTATAGTAAATGTAAAGACACACTGATCTTCAGCAGCACATTGGTATGGGTTTTGTTCTGTGGTAAATGTATATTCACTACAGTTTACAGCAGACCCATTATCGTTATACGGAGTGATAGTTACATAAACATCTGTCTCGTAAGGTAAAATATTTGAAGGTGTGTAAGAAAGTACATTTCCTAAATCAAGGTTATCAGCTATATCTGTTCCTCCTGGTGTTGTACCTAAAGACAAATAGTACCCTGTAACAACAACAGATGCTGGAGACCATGTAATTTGAGTAGCTACATCAACGTCTGTTGCTCCATTTGTTGGTGTTGTTAAATCTGCATTACAGTTTGGCACTGCTGTTTCATCTATACAAGACACATCAAAGTTCCAAGGTGATGTACAACAAGTACTACCAGAATCACAACTAACACTAGGATCTGCATCGATTTCAATAAAAATAGAATCTCCTGTTGAATTAATTGACAATCCTGCTAAATCACCTCCGTTATTGCCACCGTACAATAATGTTCCTGTATTATCTGTTCCATCATAAATAAAAATATCATCACAACAAGACTCAATCCCTCCTGAATTAAAGAACACATTTAATGGCGCACCACTAGAACTTTGAAAGTTCCATGTAGTTGTATCGTTATTGGTATAACAATGTATCACATTTATTGGTGTTCCAGAGGCACAGTCTACTGGTGCATTTGGATCTGCTCCTGTTGTAAAGATCTGCTCTTCACAATCAATAGCAGGACCATTATCATTGTAAGGTATTATACTCACATAATATATTGTTGAATAATCTAATACTGGTAACGTATTATAAAATGTAGATAAACCAACATCTTCATTATCTATTATTTCAGTTCCCCCTGGTGTTGTTCCAACAGAAAGCACATATCCGTTTGGCAACCCTGAAGCACTACTCCAAGACAGTGTTGTATTAATACTAACTGACGTTTCTCCATTTACAGGAGTTGTCATGGTAACACAAGAAGGTGGATCTGCAACTACTTGATTAGCTACAACATTATCTATATAAAAATAATAATCTCCCGCTACCCAAGTATTAGCAAACCTAAGTTTAAAATCTGAGCCTGTTGGTATATCTGCAGCTGGCAACACCGTATTGAATGTTGCACAAGTATTTGATGTTGTATGGTTTCCATCATCTATAGTGGTGATCGTAGTCCAACTACCACCATCATCTGTAGAGTATTGAATATCCATTTGCCCCCAACCTGGCGGCGTAGCTTGAGTACCTGCAGACCAGTCTACGACTTTATAATCAAAACTAATATTAACATCTGTTCCATTTGATTGCCCTGCAATATTTGGTGATGTTAATTGATCTGTAGTATTAGTATCATTTAAGTTACCTCGTAAAGAAATAACGTTACATACCTCAGCCACTGTCCAATTGTAAGAATCTGTTGTCCATCCGGGAGGTAACCCAGCTTGACCATCGAAGTTTTCCACTAATCCTATTTGAGAATAGCCAAAGAAAGCCATAAACCCAAATAAAATAGAGAGTGTAATTTTTTTCATGTGTTGTTAAATAGTTAGTTATTAATCTTTTTCATTTATTGACAGTAAATTATCAATAAAAACATTATGTATTCATCATTTTGCCGGACATTTTAAAAGTAATCCTACAAAATTTTTAATCCTTAAAATTAGAAAAAAACTATTGCAAGAATAAGTTAACATAAGCTTAATAGATAAAAAGCTTTTTTCTTCGATAAAGTGATTATATCTCTTTAAGGAAACTAGGGTGCTGGATTAGGTATTTCGGCATGAACCTCGTTAATCTCATGCAGGATTTCAGAATCTAGCGAAATATGGATGCTATTAATGTTCTCTTCTAACTGATTGATATTTGTAGCCCCTATAATATTAGAGGTTATAAATGATTGCTGATTTACAAAAGCTAATGCCATTTTCGCCATAGATAATCCATATTTTTTTGAAATAGCCATATATTTTTCGGTTGCCAAGGTTGCCATCTTACTACTATACCTTGTATACCTTGAAAATTTATTCAATCTTGAGTTCTCATTATCAAGTCCTTTAATATACTTCCCTGAAAGCACTCCAAATCCCATTGGAGAATAAGCCAAAAGCCCCATGTTTTCTCTTATGGAAACTTCTGCTAAATCGCCTTCAAAAGTTCTATTTAAAAGTGAATACGGATTTTGAATAGTGATAACTCTTGGTAAATTATATTGTTTAGCTTCTTCTAAATAGCGCATAGCTCCCCAGGCTTTTTCATTTGATATTCCTATCTGCCTTACTTTTCCAGATGTTACTATCTCTTGAAGCGATTGAAGAACCTCTTGAAAATTATCTTCCCACTTATCATTAGGGTTGTATTTAAAATCACGTGTGCCGAATGTATTGGTATCGCGTTCTGGCCAATGTAGTTGATATAAATCAATATAATCTGTTTTCAGTCTTTTTAAACTGTTATCCACAGCATTGTTTAACGCTTCTTTGGAAAATCCATTGGTTCGTATATGGGCTGTATAATCGCCATTTCCAGCTATTTTAGTTGCAAGAATAACCTTGTCTCGTTTACCGTTTTTTTGAAACCAATTACCAATAATACGTTCGGTTTCAGCATATGTTTCGGCACATGCTGGTACTGGATAAAGCTCAGCTGTATCAAAAAAATTAACGCCTCTTTCTAAAGCAAAATTCATTTGCTGGAAACCTTCTTCTTGAGTGTTTTGATTACCCCAAGTCATGGTTCCTAAACATATTTTACTAACGTTTATATTGGTATTAGGTAGTGTGGTGTATTTCATTTATAATAAAAAAGACGCATCTTACGATGCGCCTACTTGTTAAGTGATTTAATTAAATATCGTTTAAGAGTTTTGACACCTCATCTAACTTTGGCGTTAAAATAACTTCTATTCGTCTATTTTTTGCACGTCCTTCTGGGGTTTCATTGCTTGCAACAGGCGCAAATTCTCCTCGACCAGCTGCTGTTAAATTACTAGGGTCAATACTTGGGTTCTTTCTTAAAATATTAACAATAGCCGTAGCTCTTTTAGTTGATAAATCCCAATTACTGGTTAATTGCCCTCGTCCAGAATATGGCACATTATCGGTGTGACCTTCTATAAGAATAGCGATATCTGGATTATCTGCCAAAACAGCTCCTAATTGCTTTACAGCTTGAGTTCCTTTACTGCCTACAGCCCAACTTCCTGATTGAAATAAGAGTTTATTCTCCATAGACACATATACTTTTCCATCGCGTTGCTCAACGGTTAATCCTTTACCTTCAAAATCGGTTAAGGCCGAAGAAATAGCGTCTTTTAGCTTTGTCATAGCTTCATCTTTTGCTGCAATAACACTTTCAAGTTCCGCCACACGATTAGAGCGTTCTTCTAATTCTCTCTTAAGTTTTTCTAATCTAGCATTCTCGGCAGCTAAAGCAGTTTCCTTAGCTTCTAATTGTGCTAAAAGCTCTCTGTTTTTTTGTGCGTTTTTTGCGATAGATGCAGAACTGTTTTTCTCTAAGGCTTCATAAGATGCCTTTAGATTATCTAAATTTGTTTTTGCTGCCTTATAATCTTGTTGATATTGATCTCTTTCTGCTATGGCTTCATCGTAAGCTTGTTGAAGCTGCGACAGCTCGTTTTCTGTTGTTGTTGCTTTATTTAACAGGCCTTCGTTTTCTTCAGCAAGTGCTTTATTCTCTTTTTTTAAGGTAGCATACTTACTCTCCAAATCTTTATAAACTTTAGGAGACACACAAGAGGTTACTAAAATAACGCCTAATAAAGATGTTGCAAGTTGTTTTTTCATAATAAATAAGTTGTTCATTTTTTAATGTTCTAATTCAACCATTATGGGGCAATGGTCACTATGTTTTGCTTCAGGCAATATAACGCCTCGTTTAAGTTTTTCTTGTAATGGATTTGCCACCATAGCATAATCTATTCGCCAACCTTTATTGTTAGCTCTTGCATTGGCACGATAACTCCACCAACTGTAATGATGTGGTTCTTTATTAAAAAATCTAAACGAATCTATAAAACCACTATCTATAAAATTGCCTATCCACTCACGCTCTACAGGCAAAAAACCAGACGTATTTTTGTTCCTCACAGGATCGTGAATATCTATTGCTTCATGACAAATATTATAGTCGCCACAAATAACTAAGTTAGGATAATCTTGCTTTAAGGTATTTACATACTCTTGAAACATAGCCATATAGTCTAACTTATGCTCTAATCTTGCAATGTTAGTTCCCGAAGGTAAATACAAACTCATAATAGAAATATCATCAAAATCTACTCTTAGATTTCTTCCTTCGGTATCCATAGATTGAATTCCTGTTCCGTATTCTACATGATTTGGTTCTTCTTTACAAAAAATAGCCACACCACTATAACCTTTTTTCTCGGCAGAAAACCAATAATGATATTTATAACCCGCTTCTTCCAAAACGACAACATCAACCTGTTCTTTTAGGGCTTTTGTTTCTTGAATACAAATAACATCTGGATTAGCAGTTTTTAACCAATCGGCAAACCCTTTTCTTATAGCGGCACGAATGCCATTTACGTTGTATGAAATTATTTTCAAAAGAATGATTTTTTAAGAATTTCAGCTAAAATAAATAATGCGTTACTTTTACACCATTAAATTAAAAGGCTTTTAACATCTCTTAACCATAAAATATTTTTAAAGTTATCAAGTTTTACTGTTAATGAAAGGAATTCTTTTACTTCTTATCTTTCTATTTGGACTTGGTGCTTTTGCTCAAGACACAAACAGTAATTACAAAACAAAACGTGTGGCTGTTGCCGATAGTATTGTTATTGATAGTGTAAGTATTAACCCAAACTTCTTTTCTTTAAAAACAAAAAAAGGGACTTACCTAGATGACAGTTACTACACCATAGATTATAAAAAATCTATTTTAACGCTTAAAAAGCGTATTGAAAGCGATTCTTTAATTATTGATTACTTAAAATATCCTGATTTTTTAACGAAAACCTACAAACAACTTGATGAAAACATTATTGTAGAGCGTAGTGATAATCTCCAAAAACTTTATAAGTTTTCGCAACCAAGCGACCAAAAAACCTTTACGCCGTTTGATGGTTTAACCACTTCTGGGAGTATCTCGCGTGGAATTGTTATTGGCAACAACCAAAACTCGGTTTTAAATAGTGAATTAGATTTACAAGTTACGGGAAAACTAACCGATAAAATCTCTTTAAAAGCCTCAATACAGGACTCCAATATTCCGTTACAAGAAAGTGGTTATTCGCAACGTTTAGACGAGTTTGACCAAGTTTTTGTAGAACTTTTTAGCGACAACTGGAAAATTCGTGCAGGCGATATAGATCTTACAAATACACACTCGTATTTTGCTAATTTCTCCAAGCGTGTTCAAGGATTAAGTGTTCAAGCTAAGCTTAATCACAAGGCGTCTGCTACAAATTTATTTGCCTCGGGTGCTTTGGTTCGTGGGCAGTTTACAACCAGTCAATTTACTGCACAAGAAGGCAATCAAGGACCGTATAAACTTCGTGGCCCCAACCAAGAACTTTTTGTGCTTATTGTTTCGGGGAGTGAAACCGTTTACGTTAACGGCATTGCTTTAGAGCGCGGCGAAAACAACGATTATATTATTGATTATAATGCTGGCGAAATTATTTTTAATGCTAATTTTCCGGTTACTTCAGAAATGCGTGTTACTGTAGATTATCAATATAGCGAACGTAATTACTCGCGCTTGGTTGTTTTTGGTGGCGGACGTTACGAAAGCGACAATCTTAACTTAGGCGTTTCTGTGTATAGTGAAAACGATTCGAAAAACAATCCGTTACAACAAAACCTGTCCACAGAACAAATTGATATTCTTGCTAACGCTGGCGACAACCAAGACCTTATGTTTGCACCGTCTAGCACTCCCGAAGAATATAACGAAAATCGCATTTTATACCGAAAAGAGCTAGTTAATGGCGAAGAAATTTTTGTGTTCTCTAACAATCCAGAAGATGAGTTATTTAATGTTCAGTTTACTTTAGTTGGCGATAATCAAGGAAATTATATTATAAGTACGAGTAACACTATTAGCAATATTTACGAATATGTTGCGCCTATAAATGGCATCCCGCAAGGTAATTACGATCCTGTGGTACGCCTTGTCGCTCCTACAAAACTACAAATGGCTGTTTTAAACGGAAATTACAAGCCCACCCAAAAAACAGATATCGCTTTTGAAGTTGCTGGCAGTAAAAACGACCTTAACTTATTTTCAAATTTAAACGATGATAATAACGATGGCTACGCCGCCAAACTAAAAATTAACCAATCTATTGTAAAAAAAGACAGCCTTTGGAATTTAAATGCTATGGTAGATGGCGATTATATAAATGAAAATTTTAAATCTATTCAACGTATTTACAATGCCGAATTTAACCGTGATTGGAATTTAGGCAACAGCTCAAACTCTTATATTGCTACCAATTTAGGGCATCAAACGTTATTAAAATCTGGCTTGCAAGCCTTTCATTATAAAAAAGGATTTGCCGAATATCAATTTGAATATTTAAACTATTCTGAAAACTTTAATGGTAGCCGTCATGTATTTAACACCAATCTAATGTTAAATCGTTGGCACATTGCATCAAGCTCTAGTTTTTTAAACGCTTCATCCACTACAAACACTTCAACCTTTTTGCGCAGTTATAACCGTATTACATATAGTTTTAACAAAGCATGGATTGGCACAAAACTAGCCATTGAAGACAACGAACAGAAAGAAAAAGCAACCAATAATTACACCGAATTAAGCCAGCGATACAAATCGGCCGATCTATTTGCTGGTATTGGCGATAGCACCAATGTGTTTGTTGAAGCAGGGTATAAATTTCGTGTAAACGATAGTTTGCAAAACAATCAATTACAACAAGTAAATACATCAAACACCTATTATTTAAACTCCCGACTTATAAAAAACCAGAGAACAAACTTATCGGTTTACGCCAATTACAGAACGCTAAAACATAACGACGACACTTTAGAGGACGAACATTCTATAAACTCTAGATTGCAGTTTAGCCAACGCTTGTTCAAACAACTAATATTTTTTAATACCGCTTACGAAACCAACTCTGGAACTTTACCACAACAAGATTACACCTTTGTTGAAGTAGAACCTGGACAAGGCGCGTACGTTTGGATAGATTACAATCAAAATGGCATTCAAGAATTGGAAGAATTTGAGGTAGCGCAATTTCAAGATCAAGGAACATATATTCGCGTTTTACTTCCTAATCAAGTATATATAAAAACGCATCAAAATAGGTTAAGCCTGAATTTAACTCTTAATCCACAGCAATGGTCTACAAGCAATAATGGGGTTTTAAAAGTACTATCTCGTTTTTATAGTCAGACATCGTATTTAGTTGACCGTAAACAACGTCGTGAAGGCAATAATTTTAACCTAAACCCTTTTAAAAGTGATGCCGAAAACGAATTAGGGTTACAATCTAACTTTAGACATGTGTTATTTTTTAATCGTGGTAAACAACGCTACACCACATCGTACACTTATTTACAGAATAACACCAAAAACACCTTAAGTGTTGGGCTTATTGAAAACGCTTTAACTAGTCATAAATTTCAGTTTACGCATAAATTTGCTAAAAGTTGGTTGTTTAATTTAGAAAGCAACCATAACAACAACGAGAGTTTTAGTGAAAATTTCACAAGTAAAAACTTTAATATTGATGAAAACAACATCCACCCAAAACTCTCTTATTTGTTTAACGACAACGCTCAATTTGATGTGTTTTATCAATACAGCAGTAAAGAAAACACTATTGGTAGTTTAGAAACCTTATCGCAACAACGTTATGGTGTGTCTTTTGCCTATTCCAATACCGAAAAAATAGCGTTAAATGGGGAGTTTAACTACTTCTCCAACACTTTTTCTGGAGACAACAACACACCTGTCGCCTACCAAATGCTAGAAGGCTTACAGCCAGGCACCAATTTTACTTGGAGCCTTTTAGCACAAAAAAAGATTACCAAATACTTAGACTTAAACTTAAATTACTTAGGCAGAAAAAGTGAAACTAGCCGCGTTATTCATACGGGAAATATTCAGTTAAAGGCGTATTTTTAAGATATATTTAAATACACACCGTTTCAACTTGTATAAAACCATGAAAAGGTGTATACTCCCCAACAACCACAATTGTATACATGAAAGATTTTATAATAATTGGTGCAGCTCAAGCTGGACTTTCTATGGCGTATCATTTAAAGAAAAATCAAAAAGATTTTTTAATCATAGATAAAGAAGAAGAAATTGGCGCCTCTTGGCTTAACCGCTGGAACTCATTAAAATTATTTACGCCAACCGAATTTAATCATCTTGCTGGAATGCCTTTTCCTGCTCCAAAAGGACATTATCCAGACAAATATGAAGTCGCAGATTATTTTAAAGCTTATGTAAAAAAGTTCGATTTTCCAGTACAATTAAACACCCTTGCTGAAAGCATTGAGAAAACAAACAATCATTTTGTTATAAAAACCAATCAAGGCAATTTAACATGTAAAGAAGTTATTGTGGCTACTGGACCGTTTCACATCCCATACACACCGATGTTTCACAACAAACTTTCCAAGGATATTTTTCAAATACATAGTAATTATTATAAAAATCCAGAGCAATTACAAAAAGGAGCTACTTTAGTTGTTGGTGGTGGCGATAGTGGTTTTCAAATTTTAGATGAAATTTCTAAAAACACTTCAGAAACCACCTATTTTTCTGGAGACACCAACATAAGAACCTTGCCTCAAGAAATTTTAGGCAAAACACTTTGGTGGTGGTTTACCGTAACTGGTTTTTTAAGTTTTAGTAAAAACTCATGGATAGGTAAAAAGATTAGCAAATCTAAACAACCCATAATTGGCACCGATGTAAAATCAATCATTAATCGGGATAATGTTGTCCCTGTTGGTTATACTTTAGATGCTGATGACAATACAATTAAAACATCAAAAAAAACACTTAAAGATGTTAAAAATATTGTTTGGGCAACAGGCTACAAACCCAATTTTAATTGGATAAAAAACATTGAACTCACTAACGATGGTTATCCAAAACATCATCGTGGTATTAGTACTACTAAAGGATTATATTTTATTGGTTTGCCTTGGTTGCATACACGTGGTTCTGCAACTTTAGGTGGCATAAAAAAGGATGCTAACTATTTAGCTGAAAAGATTTTATAAAAGTCGAAACTGTTAATTATAAACGTTCTATATTACTACGCTGCGTAACTTTTGTTACAGTAAAATACTTTATTTTTTTTAATTTCGTATTGGTATGAGCAAAGTCGTGGCATTAACATATTCGCTTTTAATTCTTATCCAAAGTTTTAACATTAACTTAGAAGACCTTAATAAGATTAATGCCTTAATTGATCATGCGCAATTTCATAAAGAAATGTATGGCGATTCGTTTATTCAATTTTTAGCTGAACATTATGGCGATGCTAAAGACGACCATGAAAGCGACCACAAAGAACATGAAGACCTTCCTTTTAAAGATTGTCATCACCTTTGCACACACATTAATGTAACTTTTATTAGCCCGAATACCTCTTTTAAAATAAGCAACGAAGAATTTGTTGAAATTCCTTGTAACTTCTTCTATAAAGATACTTTTACCTCTTTTGAAAAACCCGCTGTTTTTCAGCCCCCAAAACACGCATAATTATTTAAAACCAAATCTGATTTATTAAATCAGACATATTTCAATTTTTAATTAATTATGAATCATGTTAGAAAAAATCATAAAATTAAGCTTAAACAATAAGCTAATCATTTTCCTGTTAACAGCGTTTATTATTGGTTTCGGAATTTTCTCTTTAACCCAAATTCCTATTGGCGCTGTACCAGACATTACCAATAACCAAGTTCAAGTTATTACCACATCGCGCAACTTGTCCACACAAGATGTCGAGCAATTTATCACTTATCCTGTCGAGCTGGAAATGGCTAATTTGCCAGGCGTAGAAGAAATTAGATCCGTCTCAAAATTTGGGCTTTCTGTGGTTACCATTGTTTTTGAAGACGATATGGGCACCTTTCTTCCCAGACAACTTATTGCCGAGAAAATAAAATCGGCTTCCGAGAAAATCCCAGAAGGTTTTGGCTCTCCAGAAATGGGTCCAATTACCACAGGTTTAGGTGAAATTTACCAATACATTTTAGACGTAAAACCTGGTTACGAAGACCAATACACAACTACCGAATTACGTACCATTCAAGATTGGATTGTGAGACGCCAGCTATCTGGTATTCCTGGAGTTGTCGAAGTCAATACTTGGGGCGGTTTTTTAAAACAATACGAAGTTGCCATTAACCCAAACAAACTAAACGCTATGAATATTTCGGTGTCCGAAATTTACAATGCTTTAGAAAAAAACAATAGCGTAGCCGGTGGCGGATATATTGAAAAAAGCAACGAAGCCTATTTTATTCGTGGTGAAGGTTTGGTTAAAAACCTTAAAGATATTGAGCAAATCGTGGTAAAAAACCAAGGTGCTCCAATTTACATTAAAGATGTTGCTACTATTGGATTTGGTAGTGCAACACGTTTTGGTGCTATTACTGGTAATGGCGAAGGCGAAAAAGTACTCGGGCAAATTATGATGCTTAAAGACGGGAACTCCAAAGCTATTATCGACGCCGTAAAAGAACGCGTCGCCTCCATTCAAAAAACGCTACCAGAAGGTGTTTACATCAATGGGTTTTTAGAGCGTAGCGAACTGATTGGAAAAACGACATTTACCGTATCTGAAAACCTCATTTTAGGATCCCTAATCGTGATTTTTGTCGTGGTTTTATTATTGGGTAATTTACGTTCTGGATTAGTGGTTGCCTCGGTTATTCCGTTAAGTTTATTATTCGCGATTTCTCTAATGAATATTTTTGGTGTCGATGCCAATTTAATGAGTCTTGGAGCTATAGACTTTGGGATTATTATTGATGGTGCTGTTATTATTGTTGAGTTTATTGCTTTCAGAATTATTACACAAAGTGACCAACTAAAAACACTTGCAAAAGATCAAAAACAGGCCAAAATAAATGAAATCACTTTAAAAAGTGCTTCAAAAATGATGAATTCGGCCATTTTTGGACAACTTATCATCTTAATTGTATTTATTCCTATTTTATCTTTAAGCGGTGTAGAAGGCAAGATGTTTAAGCCTATGGCACTCACGTTTAGCTTTGCGTTAATTGGTGCAATGCTATTGTGCTTAACTTATGTACCAGTAGTATCTTCACTATTCTTAAAACCTAAAAAACCAAGTGATAGAAATATTTCGGTTAGATTAATGAAGGTCTTAAATAGTTGGTACAAACCGTCCATACATTGGGCTTTATACAACAAAAAAACGGTAGTCGTTTTAGCCAGCATCTTATTGGCTTTAAGCGTTTGGATATTTAGTAGAATGGGTGGCGAATTTGTACCCACATTAGACGAAGGCGATTTTGTAATTCAGCCCGTTTTAAAAACAGGAACATCTCTAGGAAAAACCATTGAAACAACCACTAAAATCGAACAAATTCTACTAGACAATTTCCCTGAAGTTGATCAAGTAGTCACGCGTATTGGCGCCGCCGAAGTACCAACAGACCCAATGTCTATGGAAGAAAGTGACGTCATAATAAAGCTAAAACCAAAAGACGAATGGGTTTCGGCAGAAAGTAAAGACGAATTGGCTGATAAATTTAAAGAAGCGCTTACTGTAATTCCTGGTATGGAAGTCGAGTTTACCCAACCCATAGAAATGCGTTTTAATGAGCTTATTACAGGAGTTAGAGCCGATGTGGCCATTAAAATTTTTGGTGAGGATTTATCAGTTTTAGCCAATAAAGCTGACGAAGTGAAAGAGTTGATTAAAGATGTTGAAGGCGCTTCGGATATTGTTATTGAAAAAGTGGAAGGCTTACCACAAATGAGCGTGAAATTCAACCGTAGTAAAATTGCGCGTTACGGACTTAATATTTCCGATGTTAATCAAATGATTTCAATGGGGTTTGCTGGCGGCACAGTAGGCAGTATTTTTGAAGGTGAAAAACGTTTTGATTTAGTGATGCGTTTAGATAAAAATAACCGAAAAAACCTAGCAAGCCTTCAAAATCTATATATCGATACACCTAGTGGTGTTAAAATTCCGCTTAGTGAATTGGCCGACATACAATATACAACTGGGCCAGCAAAAATTTCAAGAGACGACACCAAACGTCGCATAGTCGTTGGTATTAATGTGCGTAACCGGGATTTACAATCGGTAGTCGACGATGTGAGAAACATTCTTGAAAGCAACTTACAATTGCCTACAGGGTACAACATTACGTATGGTGGACAGTTTGAAAATCTACAAAGCGCCAAAGCGCGATTGCTTGTTGCTGTGCCAGTGGCATTGGCTTTAATATTTATCTTACTGTATTTTGCTTTTGGCTCTGCCAAAGAAGCCTTATTAGTGTATTCTGCCATCCCACTATCGGCTGTTGGTGGCGTCTTATTACTTTGGCTACGCGATTTACCGTTTAGTATTTCGGCTGGCGTAGGATTTATTGCACTTTTTGGAATTGCCGTGCTTAATGGCATTGTGCTTATTGAACATTTTAAAGAATTAAAAGAACAAGGTATGGACGATATTGAAGAACGCATAAAAGTGGGAGCTACTGATCGGTTAAGACCAGTATTGTTAACAGCTTCTGCTGCTGCACTTGGATTTTTACCTATGGCTGTATCTACCAATGCAGGTGCCGAAGTGCAACGTCCATTAGCTACGGTTGTTGTTGGTGGTCTTATTACCGCAACCATTTTAACTTTAATTGTCCTGCCCGTACTTTATGCGTGGTTTGAAACAAAAAAAGAATTAAAAATGAATAAAACAGCCATTATTGGCATTATAGGTTTCTTTTTTCTAACTAATGTCAATGCGCAATCAAAATTAACTATTGAGGAAACTTTAAGACTAGCTATTGAAAACAATGCAGCTTTAAAAGCCTCTAACCTAAAAGTAGATAAAAGTAAGGCTTGGGTTGGTAGTGCTTTTAATTTCGATAAAACATCTGTTTACTACAGTTACGACGAAAACAATCTAGCTGTAAACAACGAACCGCTTAAAGTTTTTGGTATTGCTCAAGATTTTAAATTCCCAACTATTTATTTTGCTGACAAAAAAGCCAATAAAGCCAAAGTTGGCTTGGAAGAAACTCATAATGATTTACAATTACAACAACTACAAAAGGCTGTTTATTCAAATTATTATCAATTAAGCTATGCGAAAAATAAAGTAAAAACCTATAAGTATTTAGACAGTTTGTATCAGGATTTTGCTAAAAAATCGGAGCGTCGTTTTGAATTAGGTGAAACTAATTATCTGGAAATGATTACCGCCAAATCCAAACAAAAACAGCTAGAATCCTTATACAAACAAGCCTTAAAAAAAGTCGCTTTTTCAAAAGAACAACTAAAAAGTGTCGTGCAAGTAGATACGATAGATATTGTGGACCAACCATTACTACAGTTAGAACTACAAAGTATCTCAACAACCGACAACCTTGGATTGCAATATTTTGAAAGCGCCAAAACGTATCAAAATGCTATATATAGTAAAGAAAAACAAACTCTCTTGCCCGATATTAGTTTGGAATATTTCCAAGGCTCTAACAGTCAATTAAACGACAATATTCAAGGCTATCAATTAGGGTTGAAAATTCCTTTATTGTTTTCTGGAAATGCCTCAAAAATAAAAGCATCTAAAATTGCGCGAGACATTATAGAACAGCAAGAACAGGATTATAAAACAAAACTAGAAGCTAAATACCAATCGCTTATTGCAACACTCGAGCAACACAACGAAGCTATTAATTATTATAAAAGTGAAGGAAATGCGCTAAAAGAACAAATTATTAAAACCGCAACGCGTACGTTTAAAGAAGGTGAAATTGACTTTTTTCAATACATACAAAGTCTTGAAAATGCTAGCGAGATTGAACTCTCTTACCTTAAAGACTTAAACGCTTACAATCAAACCGTAATACAAATCAACCACTTGACATTAAATATTAACTAAGATGAAACATTTATATATATTACTTTTTTCGCTTACACTCATAGCCTGCGGAAATAAAGAAAACAACTCAGATCCTATTGAGCAGAAAACAACCAAAAGCAATATGGTAACTGTTACCAAAGCTCAATTTGACAGTGAAAAAATGGCTTTAGATAGCTTAAAAAGCTTACATTTTGATAGCACAATACAAGTTACAGGAATGATAGATGTTCCACCTAAAAACAAATCGAGCATTACCACATTTGTAGGTGGTTATATTTCGCACACACCGCTTTTAGTTGGTGATGAAGTAAAAAACGGACAACTTTTGGTCAGTTTAAAAAACCCTGAGTATGTCGAAATCCAGCAAAGCTACTTGGAAATTGCCGAGCAACTTAATTATTTAAAAGCTGAATACGACAGACAAAAAACACTTTACGATGAAAACATAACTTCAGAAAAAAACTATTTAAAAGCTCAAAGCATCTACAAAAGTAGCTTGGCAACTTACAATGGCTTACGCCAAAAATTACAAATGATGAATATTAACCCAAAAGCTGTCGAGCAAGGGCAAATCACCTCAACCATTAATTTGTATGCGCCAATAAACGGACACGTTACCAAGGTAAATGTTAGTAATGGCGCTTATGTGTCACCAAACGATGTGATTATGGAAATCGTGGATATAGATCACATTCACTTAGAATTATCGGTGTTTGAAAAAGACATTATGCACATTAAAAAAGGGCAAGACATTCAATTTAAAATTCCTGAAGCTTCTAACGAAACCTATAAAGCCGACGTTCATTTGGTTGGTACGACTATAGACGAAACCACAAGACGTGTAAAAGTTCACGGTCACGTTGATAATGACGAGCAAAACTTTATTGTTGGTATGTTTGTAGAAGCCAATATCATTACCGAAGATACCACAGGAATTGGGCTGCCTAAAGAAGCCATAACCACTGTTGATGACAACAACTATGTGCTTGTTCTAGATGAAAAACTAGATAACGAATATCATTTTAAAAAAATTGCCGTTGACATAGGACAACAAAACGAAAATTCTGTAGAAATTTTAAACTCGGAGGCCTTAAAAAACAAACCTATTTTAGTTAAAGGTATTGGAATGCTTTTAAATGATAATGAAGGCGGCGGACATAGTCATTAAGTAATAATAACAAAAACACCCAAGCGTTTCACTTGGGTGTTTTTTGTTTTATTGGAGTTCAGCTTTTGAAGGCTGAAATTACATCTTCATCAACCATTCTTTTACGTCGACTTCTTTTTTAATGATATCACGTAGTTCTTCAATATTAACGCGTTTTTGCTCCATAGTATCACGATGGCGAATGGTAACCGTGTTATCTTCCAAAGTATCGTGATCCACGGTAATACAAAATGGCGTTCCATTGGCATCTTGCCTACGATAACGACGGCCAACGGCATCTTTTTCGTCGTAACTTACGTTGAAATCCCATTTTAAATCATCTACAATTTGCTTGGCAATTTCTGGTAAGCCATCTTTTTTCACCAACGGTAACACGGCGGCTTTAGTTGGCGCTAAAACGGCTGGTAATTTTAATACTGTTCTTGTGGTATTGTTGTCTAGCTCTTCTTCCATTAATGCATTAGAAAATACCGCCAAAAACATTCTATCTAAACCTATTGAGGTTTCAATAACATAAGGCACATAGCTTTTGTTCTCTTCGTGATCGAAATATTGCATTTTCTTGCCCGAGAATTTCTCGTGCTGGCTTAAATCGAAATCGGTACGCGAATGGATCCCTTCCAATTCTTTAAATCCAAAAGGGAATCTAAATTCTATATCGGCAGCAGCATCGGCGTAATGTGCTAATTTTTCGTGGTCGTGAAAACGGTAGTTATCCTTTCCTAAACCAAGTGATAAATGCCATTTCATTCGGGTATCTTTCCAAGACTCATACCACTCTTTTTGCGTGCCTGGTTTTACAAAAAATTGCATTTCCATTTGTTCAAATTCACGCTGACGGAAAATAAACTGGCGCGCCACAATTTCATTTCTAAAGGCTTTTCCTATTTGGGCAATACCAAACGGAATTTTCATACGTCCTGTTTTTTGAACGTTCAAGAAATTAACAAAAATACCTTGGGCGGTTTCTGGACGCAAATATAAATCCATAGCAGAATCGGCAGAAGCGCCTAACTTGGTGCCAAACATTAGATTAAACTGCTTCACATCGGTCCAATTTTTAGAACCCGAAACAGGATCGGCAATGTCCAATTCTTCTATCAAAGCTTTTACATCGGCTAAATCTTCATTTTCTAAAGATTTTCCTAAGCGTTTTAAAATGGTGTCTATTTTTTCTTGATAGCCCAACACCCTTCCGTTTGTGGAAACAAATTCTTCTTTATTAAAGGCATCACCAAAACGTTTTTTGGCTTTTTTGATTTCTTTTTCAATTTTAGCCTCAAGCTTTCCGCAGTAATCTTCTACTAAAACATCGGCACGATAGCGTTTCTTGGAGTCTTTATTGTCTATTAATGGATCGTTAAATGCATCGATATGCCCAGATGCTTTCCAAGTGGTTGGATGCATAAAGATGGCTGCGTCCAAGCCTACGATATTGTCGTGCATTTGCACCATGGCTTTCCACCAATAGTCGCAAATGTTCTTTTTAAGTTCTACACCGTTTTGAGCGTAATCGTAAACAGCACTTAGGCCATCGTAAATTTCACTACTTTGAAATACGTAACCATACTCTTTTGCGTGAGCGATTACTTTTTTAAATTGATCGTCGTTATTTGCCATGGCACAAAAATAAAAAACCGTTCTGACAAGAAGAACGGTTTGTACAAAAATATATTTGGTAAATTAATTGAGTTTCAATTGAGTTCTTCCCAAAAAATAAGATTCTTCAAAAATATTCACTAAATAATCGCCTTTTAAAAGTTTGCTGTCTTTGTTCACATCGATCTTTGCACAAATTTCCTGCTCTCCTTTAAGATTGTTAACCGTTGTTTTTCCGCTGTAAGCTAAAGATTTCTCATTAAAATCAGCAACACCTTTATCTGCAATTACTTGGTGTTTTGGATCTAGTATTTGCACATAAATGGTTTTGTTTCCTTCGGGTGTAAACGTGTTATTCTTTAGATTAAAACAAACTTTAATATGATCTGTTTTATCTGCTTTATTGGTTATATAGCCTGTATTTAAGCTTATTGTTCTTAAAGCTTCTGCCTTTATACTTGTAGCTTGTAAGGTTTCAATAGGTTCTACGGTATGCTTTAAGTTATTATTGACTTTTTTTAGAGAATCTATCAAAGTAAAAAGCGCTTTGTTTTGCTTTTTTACTTGATTTAATTGGGTTTTATACTTAGACAGAGAAACGACATTGGCTTTTTCTATATTAAGCGAGTCTTTAACAAGCAACAGTTGCTGCTTCGATTTTTCAAAATCGGCTTGCAGTATATTCTTATTAAGACTTAACGTCTCATACATAGTAATTATTTCGGTTAATTCACTCTGAATCAAAGACTTTTCTTGTTCTAAAAAATCTTGCTGTTCTTTTAAAGTGTTGTAGTTTGCCAAGCTATACGACCCTAAGGCAACAATGGAAAACAACAATGTACCGATAATTAATCTGTAGTTAAATAATTGAGGGGTAACTATCATCTTAATTTCTAAACAAAATGGATTAATCAATTGTAAACCACAAAATTAAGAACATACTGTGAGTTTTTTTATTTTAATCGATAAAACGGTAAAAAAATTGTTAAACTTGTTTTATCAACATTACGAAAACGTTATAGAATTATGTTTGAAAGTATTATCCGACTATTTTTTCCTGATGTTTGCCTAGCTTGTACCCAAATGCTAACCGATAATGAAATTTATATTTGCACGTCTTGCAGACATAACCTTCCAGTTACTAACCAGGAATTTGGCAAAAATAACGGTACTTACAAAGCGCTTTATGGACGTGTTAAAATAGAATCGGCTATATCGTTATTACTCTTTGAAAAGAAAGGCATCACACAAAAGTTGTTACACAATCTAAAATATCGGGGTTACGAACAGGTTGGCGAATTTTTAGGAAAGTGGTTAGGCGAAACTATTAAAGAAACATCGTTAAAAAAAGATGTAGATATTGTTATTCCTGTACCTATTCATAAAAAGAAACTACGAAAAAGAAAATACAATCAAGTAGATAAATGTTCGCAAGAAATTGCATGTGCTTTAGAAGCGGAATATTATAAAGACGTTTTAATAAAAGCTCGTAATATAACATCGCAAGTAGATAAAAGTAGATTTAAAAGATGGTTTTCTAATCAGGAGGTTTTTCAACTAAAAAATGCTTCTAAAATAGAGAATAAGCATATTCTTTTAGTTGATGATATTATTACTACTGGTGCCACTATGGAAGCCTGTATTTCTGTATTACATCAGGCGAAAAATGTTAAAATAAGTATTGCCACCATGGCAATCGCTTAAGGACAGTTTATTTAATGATAAATATATTGTTTCTTTGTATTAAAATAGAGGTGTCCAAAACATGAAGAAATACTTTTACAACGTTTTACTTATCGTTTGCCTGTTACTTATGGCTAATTGTGCTAATAGAGGGCGCCCAACTGGTGGCCCAAAAGACGTTACACCTCCAGAAATAGTTAGAGCGACTCCTAAAAACTTTTCCACCAATTTTGAAGGAAATGAAATTCGTATCTACTTTAACGAATTTATTAAAGTAAATAACATTCAAAAGCAGCTTATTATTTCGCCACCTATAGAACCTGCGCCAGAAATAACTCCTTTAGGAACCGCTAGTAAATATATTTCTATAAAAATTAACGATACACTTGAACCCAACACAACATATGCATTTAATTTTGGCAATAGTATTGTTGATAATAATGAAGGAAATCCGTATCCGTATTATCGCTACGTTATTTCAACAGGAGATTACATCGATTCGCTTTCGGTACAAGGGAATATTATCGATGCCACAAAACGCCAACCAGACGATTTTGTATCTGTTATGTTATACGAAATAGATTCGACATATTCCGATTCTATCGTTTATAAAGAAAACCCTAAATACATTACCAACACACTAGATAGCACTACCAATTTTTCTATAGATAATATTAAAAAAGGAAAATACCTGCTAGTTGCCATGAAAGACGAAAACCAAGACAATAAATTTCAACAGAAAGCAGACAAAATAGGATTTCACGACACCTTTATTACTGTGCCTTCTGATACAACTTACACGATAAAACTTTTCAAGGAAAAAACCGATGATAGAATTATAAGACCACGCTTAATTTCTGGTGAAAAAATAGCATTTGGTTATGAAGGCGATTACAAAAATTTCGATATTAAATTACTCTCTAAAGTACCTGATAGTTTTAATTATCGCATTACAAAAGACCCTAAAACCGATTCGCTTAATTTCTGGTATGTTCCTAGACTAAAAACCGACTCTTTAATATTTAAAGTCACTAATAACAAAAATTACACAGAAGAGTTTACCGTAAAAATAAGCGAACAATCTCGCGATACGTTAAACATTACACCAGAACCTAAAGGAAACATAAATTTTAGCGACCATTTTAGCATTACAAGTAGCACGCCTTTAGTCGATTTAAAAAAAGAGCATATAACCATTCTTGATAAAGACTCTACAAAAGTAGATTTTAAAACCCATCTAGACACCTTATCAAACAAGTACTATCTTGAATTTGATAAAACTGAAAAAAACAAATACAACATTACTTTTTTACCCAATAGTGTTACCGATTTGTTTGGCAATAGCAACGACACGCTAAGCTATAATCTTTCAACTAAAGAATTTTCCGATTATGGTAATGTTCGCGTTAATTTAAAAAATGCTACTTACCCAGTAATTATTCAATTAACCGATGACAATGGGGATGTGGCTTTTGAAAAAATAAGTAACAAACCCGAACCTATAGATTTTAGAAACACTACGCCTGGACAATATTTTTTAAGAGTTATTTTTGATACCAATGGTAACCAAGAATACGACCCCGGTAATTTCTTAAAAAAACAACAACCAGAACGCGTAAGTTATTACCCAGAAAAACTTGATGTGCGTTCTGGATGGGATTTAGTACAAGAGTTTATTTTATCTGAAAGTGATCCTGATCCTCTAAAAAATTAAACTTTTTTCGATTCTTATTAATATGATCTTTTGAAAGTGATATTACTTCAACTGTTTCTTTGCTTTCAGTAATAGTATCTTTACGATTTCCTAATACATCAAACGCCATTGTATGGCCATTGTATTCGTAACCATTACCATCTAAGCCTATACGATTTACACCTATGCAATATGCCATGTTTTCTATAGCGCGTGCTTTTAGCAAAGCATCCCAAGCATGTATACGTATTTTAGGCCAATTAGCCACATAAATTAAAGCATCGTAATCTTCAATATTTCTTGTCCAAACAGGAAAACGCAAATCGTAACAAATCATTGGGCAAAGTTTCCATCCTTTATAATCTACAATCAGTTTTTTTGTTCCTGCAGTATAAATTTTGTCCTCGCCTGCAAGTGAAAAGGTATGTCTTTTATCATACTGATTTAGGGTTCCATCTGGATAAACAAACAATAATCTGTTGTAAAAATTATTTTGGTCTTCTATTACCAAACTCCCCACAATAGCAACCTTGTTGTCTTTGGCTTGTTGTATCATCCAATTTACCGTTTTGCCAGTCATCGGTTCTGAAATTTCAGAAGCATTCATAGTAAACGCAGTAGAAAACATTTCTGGTAGCACAACAAGGTCTACATCATTCGAAATGGCTTGTATTTTATGTGCTAAATTTGTTCTGTTTGCTATAGGGTTTTCCCAAACCAAATGGGTTTGTACAAGTGCTATGTTTAGGGTGTTACTCAAATTATAATTTATTTAGGTTTTCTTTGGCTTCTGCAACATCTTCGGCTAATTTTTTAAGCTTCTTAGCCCATTTTTCTTCATCATTTGGCGACAATTTTCCGTTTTTATGAAGACGCTCATATTTATTTTTTTGATCTTTTAATTTTTCCTTTGCGTCAAAAAAAGCTTCTCTAGCATCTTCTTTTTCTTTTAACTCTTTTTCTATTTCCTTTTGTTGCTCTTCAGCTTCTTTTTGTGCTTTTTCTAAAGCCTCTTGTTGTTCTGCAAGCGCTTCTTCGGCTTCAAGGCGTTCCTCTAAAGTGTCTAAAATAGCATTTTTCCGATCTTTTTTCAAGGTTTCTGTAACCTCTGTACCATCTTTAAAAATCTTACTTCCTTTTACTTCGTAAACTTCATGATTATCCATAATTACTTTATGGGTTGTACCACATGAAAGCATTAAAAACAATAGTAAAACAACGCTTAATAATCTCATCATAATTTAAATAGTTTAATTTATGATTTAGACACAAGAGTTAAAAAAAGTTACTTCTTTTATTATTTTTTTAACAATTTACAGGCTACATAAAATTTCTGCTGCACTCTCAAGCGTTTCATTTGTTTTAGCAAAACAAAACCTTAAAACCTTATCGTCTCGATTATTTTCGTTGAATACTGATAACGGAATAGATGCTAATTTATAATCTATTGTTAAGCGTTTGGCAAAGTCTATATCAGATTCATCTGTTATATTGGAAAAATCTACTATTTGAAAATAGGTTCCTTTAGATGGTTTGGCCTTAAGTTTTGAGTCCTTAATTAATTTTAAAAATAAATCGCGTTTACGTTGATAGAATGCCGAAAGCTCTAAATAATGACTTGGAGTTTGCATGTAATCGGCCAGTCCTTTTTGCATAGGATGGTTTACCGAAAACACATTAAACTGATGTACTTTTTTAAACTCTTTCATTAATATTTCTGGCGCACAACAATAGCCTACTTTCCATCCCGTATTATGAAATGTTTTCCCAAACGAAGCTGTAATAAAACTACGCGATTTTAACTCAGGAAATAAGCAAACGCTTTGGTGCTTTTCATCGTCAAAAACTATATGCTCGTATACTTCATCGCTCAACACAATAATATTGGTGTTTTTGGTTACCTCTTGTAATTTTATCATATCTCTTTTAGTCCATAATGTTCCTGTGGGATTATGTGGTGTATTAATAATAATCATTTTAGTTTTAGAAGACATCTTAGCTTCCACGTCGTCCCAATTCACCAAATAATTAGGCGCTTCTAATTGCACCGAAACAGTTTTTCCGCCATGCAATGTAATCGCTGGTTCGTAACAATCGTAAGCTGGTCTAAAAATAATAACTTCGTCTTCTGGTCTTATAAAAGCAGAAATAATAGTAAAAATGGCCTGTGTGGCTCCTGCGGTAACAGTAATTTCTGTTTCGGGCTGATAAGTACTGTTATAAAGTGATTTAAATTTGTTAGCTATAGCCTGTCTTAGTTCTATGTTCCCAGCCATAGGCGCATATTGGTTATACCCCGAATGCATCGCTTGAGTAACGTATGCCATTAATTTTTCATCACTTTTAAAATTGGGAAATCCTTGCGATAAATTTATCGCATCGTGCTTGTTTGCTAAAGCACTCATTTCTGTAAAAATGGTCGTACCTACTTGGGGTAATTTTGAAATATGTCTCATACTCTTAAAGGTAATAACTTCTTACTATTTTTTATAATAAGAACTCGTATCTTTGGGAAATTCAATTTTTCAATCAATATAAAACAATGAAATATTTAAAACTTCTCGCATTATTTTTATGCTTTCAGGTTTCGGCCCAACAAGGTGGCATGTGGATTCCTTCACTTTTAGAAGGCATGAATGAAACAGAAATGACAAACCTAGGCAGTAAACTTACCGCTCAAGACATTTACGATGTTAATAACTCTAGTCTTAAAGATGCTATTGCGCATTTTAACGGTGGTTGTACTAGTGAGGTTATTTCTCCTAATGGATTACTATTAACCAATCACCACTGCGGGTTTAGTCAAATACAATCACATTCATCATTAGAAAACGACTACCTAAAGGACGGATTTTGGGCTATGAACTACAATGAAGAACTTCCTAACGAAGGGCTTTTTGTAGAGTTTATTGTAAGAATAGAAGATGTTACACAGCAAGTACTTTCTGGTGTTACCAACGCTATGGACGAAAAGACTAGACAGTCTACAATCGATAAAAATAGTAATGCGTTACAAGCACAAGTTAACAAAGAAACATGGCAGGATGTAAAAGTAAAATCGTTTTACAAGGGCAATCAATACTTCTTATTTGTTACCGAGCGTTACGAAGACATTCGTTTAGTAGGTGCGCCACCAAGTAGCATAGGAAAGTTTGGTAGCGATACCGATAATTGGGTGTTTCCAAGACATACAGGCGATTTTTCGTTATTTAGAATTTACGCCGATAAAAATAATCGTCCTGCTAAGTACAGTAAAGACAATGTGCCTTACAAACCAAAGCACTTTTTACCGGTCTCGTTAGATGGCGTTGAAGAAAACGACTTCACCATGGTATTTGGTTTTCCAGGAACCACCAACGAATACCTGCCAGCAGTAGCTATAGAACATATTACAAAAGAATTTAACCCTAGTAATATTGCCATTCGCGAAGCCGCGTTAAAAGTTATTGATGCGAATATGAAAGTCAGTGATGATATTAGAATCAAGTATGCGTCTAAACAAGCTAGAATAGCCAATGCATGGAAAAAGTGGATAGGTGAAAATTTAGGCATTGAAAAAAGTCAAGCCATTGCTAACAGAAAAGCCTTTGAAGAGCGCTTTAAAAAAGCACTAAAAGACAAAGAATTGGAAGATGACTACGGAAACATTCTTCCTGAATTTGATAAACGTTATAAAGATTTTGCTGATATTAATATTAAACGCCGAAACTTTATCGAAGTCTTTTTAGTTACTAACGAACTAATGCAAATGACTTTTAGAGCCTATCAATTTGAAGAAGCCCTAACCAACAGACCCGAAGTGTTAGATCGCGCTAAAGCATCTATAGAAAACACTTTAAAAGGCATTCATAAAAACTACAATGTTTCTGTGGATAAAGGTGTTTACGAAGTCGTGATGCCTTTATATAAAAAGAACAATGTCGATCCAACTATTTACGACAAAACTGCATTTACAAACCTAGATAGTGCCTTAAAGTTATTTGAAGGTTCTGCTGAAGAGATTATTGAAAAATTAAACAAGGATGCCGCTTATGTTTACGCTAAACCTCTTATTGCAGACTTTTTTAATAACATAAACCCTGAATATACCGAGAAAAACCAAGCAATTTCTGCACTGCAAACTCAATACATGACAGCCTTAATGAAAGCCTTACCAAACGAGCGTTATTTCCCAGATGCTAATAGCACCTTACGTGTTACTTACGGGCAAGTAAAGGGATATTCTCCCAGAGATGCTGTGTATTACAATCACGTTAGTTATTTAGATGGTGTTATTGAAAAATATGTTCCGGGTGATTATGAATTTGATGTCCCTCAAAAACTAATCGATTTATACAACACTAAAGACTATGGAAATTACGCTGACACTAACGGTAAAGTGCCTGTATGCTTTATTGGTACAAACCATACTACTGGAGGAAACTCTGGCAGCCCAACAATTGATGCCGAAGGGAATTTAATTGGTTTAAATTTTGACCGTGTTTGGGAAGGTACCATGAGCGACATGAATTACGACCCTGAAATTTGCAGAAATATTATGGTAGATATTCGTTATGTCTTATTTATTATAGACAAATATGCTGGTGCGAAACATCTTGTCGATGAAATGTCACTTGTACATCCTAAAAAATAAGATAATAGTTTATTCTATTAATAAAGGTCTCATAAATTTATGAGACCTTTTTGTTTTTATACAATCTCCATCTTCTTTAACAAAAAACTAGCGTTCATATTTTGGCAAATGCCTTGTTTTAATTTGTAGTAAACATATTACGGAAAGCTATTCTGGAAGTATACCTTTGATACCTAAAAATTAATTAAAAGACATAAAGTAGGTGATTCCAAAGAAGTAAAATTTTTCCATTTTACTGTTTTATTCTAAATGACTCAATCATTTTTATAACATCATTTATGTAAGTTTCGTAGTTATTTTCTAAAACCGAATAATGGATTATATAATCTTGATTATTATAATTAAACAACACATCTAATTGTATTAAAGCAACACCTTGTAGAATTCCATTTCGCTTGACTATATAATATTTGCCATAAATATCATGAATATTTGATGTGTAAACAGGCTGAAAAAAAGAAGATACATTCGCATCGACAATATGTTTATTTAAAGCTTCTTCGATATTATCACTTTTAAATGTATCATTATCATAAGCAGATACATAAACAGTGTTTTTATAATAATTAGCTTCTAAATCAAATAATGGTCTAGGTGAATAAGAAATAATATCGTGAAATCCTACATAAGCACACCATGTATCAGGAATATTTATCTCATATTTTAGCTGTTTTATTTTAGCTATTTCACTATCTAAACAAATATAATTTTGAAATTGCTTTGGTTTACTACCTACTTCTTTTGTTGAGTTACATGAAATATACATTAAACTTATCATTAAAAATAAACACATTTTGTTCCTCATAGTATATAATTTTTAAACTATCTCCATTTTCTTTAACAGAAAGCTCGCGTTCATATTTTGGCAGACGCCTTTTTTAAGCTTATAGTCAAAATAAAGTTCCTCGTTTTTTATTTCGGCATCAAAAAAGTAGTTTTTTACCTGGTCTAGATTTGTTTCAATTTTAGTTAAACTTAAATCGTGCGTAGCTATAATTCCAGTAGCATGGCTAGACACTAATTTTTCAACAAATTTCTGAGAACCAATAGCTTTATCGGTGCTATTTGTTCCTTTTAAAATCTCATCAAGGATAATAAAATAGGATTCGGTTTTAATAGCATCAACAATAAATTTTAATCGGGTTAATTCTGAAAAGAAATAACTACTATCATCGGTTAGCGAATCGCTTGTTCGCATACTTGTAATAAGTTTTATTGGGCTGTATTCACTTTTATGCGCACAAACTGGCAATCCTACATTTGCCATGACAATATGTAACGAAACAGTTCGTAAAAACGTGCTCTTTCCTGCCATATTAGCTCCAGTTACAATAAAAAACTGTTCGTTATCTATATTTAAGTCGCTATCCACACGCTTATCGGCTTGTAATAACGGATGCCCTAATTGTTCGGCTTTTATACAAATACCTTTATTAACTAATTTAGGATATACAAATTCTGGATGGTTAAAAGCATAATTTCCTAAGGAGTTATAAGCATCGAAAAAAGTAACCACTTCAAACCAATCGGCAACAGTTTTATTATATGTTGCTATCCATTGCTCGATTTTATAACTGTTTTTTAAATCGGTTAAAAACAAGCCATTGCCAAAAATGGCGCCAATAAGGTTGTTTCTATTATCTAAAGCATCTAAATATTTTGAAAATTGCTTAAATATAACCGATGCTTTTTTATGATTGTTTTGTATTTTTTGTTGCTTTTCCTGTAATAATTCCGATGAAAACGAGGTGTTTTCAATTTGTTTTAAAAGTTGCGAGTACTGCTTAAAAGTATCTTTTGCTTTATCTGTTTGTTGCGAAAGAATATTAATTTTTTTTACATAAACGCCAGTAATAAACAACCCCAATAACAACCAATATCCTAAAATAGAAACGTCTAGTATTTTAAAGAGGAATAACACAAAAAACAGAACGGTTATCCCGCTAAACATCATTGGTAACCACCGCATTATTTTAGGTAAAAACTGCTTGTGTTGTGTTAACCATTGGATAATGTATCTTGCAGAAACCTCAACATGGATTAAAGACGCTGTTGCTGAATATAATTGGCGCCACTCTGGTTTAGAACTCAATTCTTTTACAACTTCTTGTCTTAATTTAATGTTACTAATATTATTAGCCTTTAACAGGTTTGCCAAAGTGGTTTTACCTTCTGTAATACTTGTTCTATTTATAAATTGAAAGAATGAACCATTTCCAAATAAATCTATATCTAAACTATAAAAGTGTTTTGGTTCTTGAAATTCTGTTCCGCTGTCTCTATGCTGAAATTGACCTGAGGCAATGGTTAATTCTTCTTCATTAATTGTAACTAGAGCCTTATTAAGATCTCGTTCCCATTTGGTATCGGTATATTTTGATAACGTGATTAAAAAAGCAACTATCCCGAAAACCGAAATTCCTGCTGCAACTTGCCAATTATTATACGTAAAATAAACACCTACAACGGTTAAAACAAATACAACTAATCTAATGGAACTTAACCCGATTAATTGTTTGTTTAAACGACTAACATGTTGTTTAAATGTATCTAATTGCGTTTTATAAAAGCTAGTGGGCTGTTGCATACTTATATTTTGAATTGTAAAGAAACAAAAAATCCCAACGTTAAGTCGGGACTTTTATTATCTATAAGATTTTGTAAAAACGTATTTTATCCTTTAAAAGAGGCTTTTAAGTACTCACGATTCATACGTGCAATGTTTTCTAAAGAAATTCCTTTAGGACATTCTACTTCACAAGCACCTGTGTTAGTACAGTTACCAAATCCTTCTTCGTCCATTTGTTTAACCATGTTCATAACACGATCTGTAGCTTCTACTTGCCCTTGAGGTAATAAAGCAAATTGCGATACTTTAGCCCCAACAAATAACATAGCAGAAGAGTTTTTACAGCTTGCCACACAAGCACCACAACCAATACACGTCGCTGCATCGAAAGCATCGTCAGCATCATGTTTGTTTACTGGAATGGTATTCGCATCAATAGTATTTCCAGAAGTGTTAACCGAAACAAATCCTCCAGCATGTTGTATACGATCAAATGAGCTTCTGTCTACAACTAAATCTTTTACAACTGGAAATGCAGCTGCTCTAAATGGTTCAATATAAATGGTATCGCCATCATTAAACATACGCATGTGTAATTGACATGTTGTTACGCCTCGATCTGGGCCATGGGCTTCACCATTAATATAAAGCGAACACATACCACAAATTCCTTCACGACAATCGTGATCGAATGCTACAGGCTCTTCTCCTTTATTAATTAACTCTTCATTTAAAACGTCTAACATTTCAAGGAAAGACATATCTGGCTCTATCCCACTAATTGGATAGTCAACCATTTTTCCTTTATCGTTAGCGTTTTTTTGACGCCATATTTTCAACGTTAAATTCATAGTCTTCCTTATTTATAACTTCTTTGTTTTAATTCTATATTTTCAAATACGAGATTTTCCTTATGCAATACAGCATCTTTAGGTTCTCCTTTATATTCCCAAGCAGCCACATATTTAAAATTCTCATCGTCACGCTTGGCTTCGCCTTTTTGTTCGCCACTTTCTTCTACAGATTCTTCACGGTAGTGTCCACCACAAGACTCATTTCGTTGTAGAGCATCTTTAGCAAACAGCTCGCCTAATTCTAAGAAATCGGCTACACGACCTGCTTTGGCTAATTCTTCGTTAAATTCCTCTGCTTCTCCAGGGACTTTGACATCTTTCCAGAATTCTTCACGTAATGCTGCAATTTCTTCTATAGCTTCAGATAAACCTTTAGCATTACGGGACATACCTACTTTATTCCACATGATCTTTCCTAGTTTTTTGTGGAAATAATCTACAGAATGTGTTCCGTTGTTATTAATTAGAGATTCAATACGGTTACGAACATTCTTTTCGGCTTCTTCAAATTCTGGTGACTCAGTTGAAATTGGTCCAGTACGGATATCGTTAGATAAATAATCTCCAATAGTATATGGTAATACAAAGTATCCGTCTGCTAATCCTTGCATTAAAGCCGAAGCTCCTAAACGGTTAGCACCATGATCGGAGAAGTTAGCTTCACCAATTGCATACAATCCAGGAACGGTTGTCATTAAATTATAATCTACCCAAATACCGCCCATAGTGTAGTGCACTGCTGGGTAAATCATCATTGGGGTTTCGTATGGATTTTGGTCGACGATTTTTTCATACATCTGGAATAAGTTTCCATACTTATTTTTAATCACTTCTTGACCTAGCTCTTTAACTAAAGCCGCATCGTTTTCGTTTAATCCTTTAACATGAGCTTGTTCTTTACCATAACGTTGAATTGCCGAGGCAAAATCTAAGTAAACAGCCTCACCTGTTTTATTTACACCATAGCCAGCATCGCAACGCTCTTTAGCAGCACGAGAAGCCACATCACGTGGCACTAAGTTACCAAAGGCTGGATAACGACGCTCTAAATAATAATCTCTATTCTCTTCAGCAATTTCCGTTGGTTTTAATTTACCTTCTCGAATGGCTTTAACATCCTCCATATGTTTTGGCACCCAAATACGGCCATCGTTACGTAACGACTCCGACATCAATGTTAATTTAGATTGATGATCTCCAGACACTGGAATACATGTTGGGTGGATTTGTGTGTAACATGGATTAGCAAAATAAGCACCACGCTTATGAGCTTTCCAAGCTGCGGTAACATTACTTCCCATAGCATTTGTTGATAAGAAGAATACATTACCATAACCTCCTGTTCCTAAAACAACAGCGTGAGCTGAGTGTCTTTCAATTTCTCCAGTTACTAAGTTACGTGCAATAATACCTCGCGCTTTTCCATCTACTACAACAACATCTAACATTTCATGACGGTTGTACATTTTAATTTTACCACGTCCAATTTGTCGGTTCATGGCAGAATACGCTCCTAGCAGTAACTGTTGCCCTGTTTGACCTTTGGCGTAGAAAGTACGAGATACTAAAACTCCACCAAAAGAACGGTTATCTAACAACCCACCATACTCACGAGCAAAAGGAACACCTTGTGCTACACATTGATCGATAATATTAGCAGACACCTCGGCCAAACGATACACATTGGCTTCACGCGAACGATAATCACCACCTTTTACTGTATCGTAAAATAATCGGTAATCAGAATCGCCATCACCTTGATAGTTCTTGGCAGCGTTTATACCGCCTTGTGCAGCAATAGAGTGTGCACGACGCGGCGAATCTTGAAAACAGAATGCTTTTACATTATAGCCAAGCTCTGCTAAAGTTGCAGCGGCAGAACCACCAGCTAAACCAGTTCCCACAACAATTACATCTATTAAACGTTTGTTGGCTGGATTAACTAAGTTAATATTGTTTTTATGATTGGTCCATTTATCTGCTAAAGGACCTTTTGGTATTTTTGAATCTAAAGCCATGTTAGATGTATTTTAATGATTAAAATGGTGAACTAATGCAATAATGATAAACCCTAAAGGAATAATAATTGCATATGCTTTTCCAAATCCTTTTAATGCTCTTGTGTATTTGTTGTTAGCACCAACTGATTGAAAGGCCGACATAAATCCGTGTAATAAATGCAATGCTAAAAACACAAAACCTAAACAATATAGCGCCACACGCCATAATGGTTGAAATTTATGCACAAGTTCTTCGTAGTATCTGTACTCACCACTTGGCAACAACCCAGACATATCGCCTTGGATATATTTAGTGTTGATTTCCGGAATCCAGAAATCGATAAAGTGAATAACCAAGAAAATTAAAATGAATAACCCGCTGTAAATCATATTGCGGCTCATCCATGATGAATTGGCAGCACCATTGTTTTTTGCATACTTAATTTGTCTAGCACCTTTGTTTCTTATCTCCAGAATAAATCCCATTACAAAGTGAAAAACGACACCAAAAATCAATACAGGTTGCATAATGTATTGAATTAACCAATTGGTTCCCATAAAGTGAGACAGGTTGTTAAAAGCGTCTGCACTAATTATAGATGAAAAATTGATAATAAAGTGTTGTAACAAGAAAATCATTAGGAAGAGGGCCGAAAGTGCCATGGCAAATTTTCTTCCTATCGAAGAATTTAGAATTCCGCTCATTGTTGAAGTTTAATTTTTTATCCAAACAAAGATACACTACCTCTAAATTTTAGACAAAAACTCAAACGTTATAATTAGGTATTTAGAATGATTTTAAACAGAAGTTACTCTGAAACCATAGGAATAAGTCCTCGTAATCCCATATCGACAACTTGCTCTCCAGCACTTGGCTCGTATTTACCATCAGCATTTACCTCTGTCCATTCAAAACTATTGTTTATTGAAAATGACAAGACAACTTCAACATCTTGTGTTTCTTCGCCAGTTATAGTAAACCCATTTTCAAACGCGCCAGTTACCACACAAGACCCTTGCGGTATTGGCGAGGAATCGAATAATGGATTAGGAACCGTTGTTGCCCCAGCAGGCGCTTGACCTTGCGTAGCAAACCCTTCGGCCTCGAAAGCCCAGAAACCTTGTAATTTGTTTCCGTTTACATCTATACTTTGCCCATTTAAGTCGAAGGTTGTTATGTAGGTATTGTACCCAACAAAACTTGCTAATGTTCCGGTATAATCTACGCCATCTAAAAGAAAATCGATGTCGCCTTCTTGATAGGCTAACGATACACGAATCCATTCATACGTTCCTGCAGAAACTTGATTTAATGGTAAGGTTAAAAACACCTCATCATCTCCAGCAAAACGTGCATTTTGAAAATTTATCGCTCGGTCACCTCCAGCTGTTGTTTCAGAACCATTAAAAACAATTTCACCCTCTCCTAGTGGTGTAAATGCTCCTGGAGCCAACTCTATATAATTAGCACTCATTTTTGAAATAGTTGGGGATTGCGCCGCATTACCACTAGGAATAATTGCTGGCTCTCCAACATTATTTAAACGTTCTTGGTTAGGATCAAACTTTAGCTTTATGACTAAATTAGGACTATTAAGTTGTTGCGCATCATCGTTATCTTCGCTACAAGACATGACAATTAAAAAAGTAAAAAAGCAAATTTTAAATAGATGTTTCATGATTTGAGGTTTCTTTTAATAACCAAATTTGTGAAAAAATATTGCATTAATAAAGTTTTAACACCCTAATTTTATTAAACCTCATGGATTGAGTACCTTTGGAAAAATTCAATTTTTAATATGAAATACTTACCTATAGACAGCAAGTTATTTATTAAAAACCGCAACAACTTCATGGCTAAAATGAAACCTAATAGTTTAGCTGTTTTTAATAGTAATGACATTTACCCTATTGGTGCAGACAGCACCATACCTTTTCAACAAGATCGCAATATTTTTTATTTAAGCGGTGTCGATCAGGAAGAAAGCATTTTATTATTATTTCCTGATTGTCCAAACCCAAAGCATCGTGAAATTTTATTTCTTACAGAAACAAACGATCATATTGCTGTTTGGGAAGGCGAAAAACTAACCAAAGAGAAGGCGTTTGAAACAGCTGGGATAAAAACCGTGTATTGGCTTCAAGATTTCGACAAAGTTTTTAGAGAAGTCATGGCGCAATGCGACACCGTTTATATTAACACTAACGAACATTACCGAGCTAATATAGAAACACAAACTCGCGAAGACCGTTTTAATAAATGGTTAAGAGAGAAATTTCCAGCACATAGTGTAGAAAAAAGCAACCCTATACTACAGCGTTTACGTTCTGTAAAAGACCAAATAGAGCTTGATATTATGCAACAAGCTTGTAGAATTACCGAAAAAGGATTTAAACGTGTATTAAATTTTGTAAAACCAGGTGTTTCAGAATTTGAAATTGAAGCCGAATACATGCATGAGTTTTTAAGAAATCGCTCTCGTGGTTTTGCTTACACTCCTATTGTGGCCTCAGGGAACAATGCTAATGTATTACACTATATAGAAAACAATCAACCGTGTAACGATGGCGACTTAATTTTAATGGACGTTGGCGCAGAATACGCCAATTACTCTAGCGATATGACTAGAACGATTCCTGTTTCTGGAAAGTTCTCTAAACGCCAAAAAGAGGTTTACAATGCTGTAAACCGTGTTAAAGATGAAGCCACAAAAATGCTTATTCCAGGAACTATTTGGGCCGATTACCACGTTGAAGTTGGTAAATTAATGACTTCGGAATTATTAGGCTTAGGTTTATTGGATAAAGCCGATGTGCAAAACGAAAATCCAGATTGGCCAGCATATAAAAAATACTTCATGCATGGCACCAGTCATCATATTGGTTTAGATACGCATGATTATGGTATTTTAACAGAACCTATGACAGCTAATATGGTATTTACCGTAGAACCTGGTATTTATATTCCAAATGAAGGATTTGGTATTCGTTTAGAAGACGATGTTGTTATTCAAGAAACAGGTGAGCCTTTTAATCTTATGCGCGACATTCCTATTGAAGCTGATGAGATTGAAGATATTATGAATTCTTAAAAAATAAAAAGGCCGGTTAAACCCGGCCTTTTCTGATTTAATTAAAAAAACCTATACCATTTCCATTTCAAATACATAACGATTTAGCTTCCTTAAGGTTTCTACTTTATCGCTTGTATTAATTAGTAATGATATATTATTGTTACTGCCGCCATAGGCAATCATTCTTACATTAACATCTTGTAATATTTGAAATAATTTAGGCGTATCTGGATGGAACACAATATTATTTCCTACCAAACAGACTATCGTACGAAATGCATCGACTTCTACAGATGCAAATCGCTCCAATTCTGCTACTATTTCGGTTAAATGCGTTATATTATCTATAGTTAAAGACACAGCAATTTCCGAGGTTGTAACCATATCAATAGCCGTTTCGTATTTTTCAAAAACCTCGAAAACACGTTTTAAAAACCCATGAGCCAACAGCATTCTTCCAGACTTAATTTTTATGGCCGTAATACCATCTTTTGCAGCTATAGCCTTAATACCTTCGCCGTGTACAGAATTTGTTATTAACGTTCCATGAGCATTTGGTGCCATCGTATTTTTTAACCGTAACGGAATATTCTGCTCTCTAATAGGCATTACGGTTTGTGGATGCAGAATTTTCGCACCAAAATATGCCAGCTCTGCAGCTTCATCAAACGATAGATTCGAAATAGCTTGTGTATCGTTTACAAACCTTGGATCGTTGTTATGAAACCCATCTATATCGGTCCAAATTTGTACTTCTTCTGCGTTTATAGCAGCGCCAATAATACTTGCTGTATAATCACTTCCACCACGTTGTAAGTTTGTAATATGTCCATCAGCATCTAAACAAATAAATCCTTGTGTGATATAAATATCGGCTTGAGGAAGTTCGGCTATAATTCTGGATAAATTTTGCTTGATATAAAAATAATCTGGCTCGTTAGATTTGTCAATTCTCATAAAATCTAAAGCTGATATTAACTGCGCATTTACACCTTCTTGTTGTAAGAACCTACTAAACAAAAAGGTAGACAACAACTCGCCTTGAGAAACCATACGGTTATGCAAAAAACTCGTATGTTGCTGATTCACAAAATCGTTAAGCCTATTAAATACAGACTGGATATACCTCTCCGTTTCTTGGTATAAGACTTTATTTTGAATCAACTCGTCTAAGACATCAACATAGGTTATATATAACGCATCTAATAACTGAATAGCTTTTTTTGTGTTTGTTTCTTTTACAGCCTCAGAAACGGCAACTAAAGCATTAGTTGTTCCAGACATAGCAGAAAGCACTACAATCTTTTCGCTGCCATCATTTATAATGCCTTTCACATTAGTCATGTTTTGCACTGAACCAACCGATGTTCCACCAAACTTTAAAACTTGCATATTAGATTTTTTATTTATGTGAACAAAACTAACGTAGAGCGGCTTTTTAAAAATAAAATTGAAAAAATTAAACTAAATTTGCACACTTAGTTAAATAATTAACAATATGAAAACTATTGCAGCATGTGTTGAAGAGCTTTTAGTTGCTCAACCATTTTTAGAAGAAGCTTTATCGCGGAACATTATAAACTATTCGGCATTAGCTGAGGAGTTATCAAAACCTGTTGGCGACATGTTAAGAAAACCCGTAAAAACAGGCGCTATAATGATGGCTTTACGCCGCTATAACCCACCAAAAGATTTAGGAAGCTCACCCAGACTAAAACGTATTATTAAAAACTTAGGTGATATTACCGTTAGGTCTAACTTAAGTGATTTCACGTTTCAAAACTCAAACACATTAATAGAGAGTCATTCAAAAATATTAGAACATATAAACTTAAACGCTAATGTTTTTTATGCCTTTACAAGAGGTATTTTAGAAAGCAACATTATTGTATCCAGCTCAGAAAAACAACATGTTCTAGAGCATTTTAAAAATGAAAAACAAAAAGGTATTAAAGAAAACCTTTCGGCAATAAGCATTAGCTTACCAGAAAACAACTCTAAAGTTACCGGATTATACTACCAAATATTTAAGCGTTTAGCATGGGAAGGTATTGCCCTTTACGAAGTGGTCTCAACCACGAATGAATTTACTGTTTTGGTTGAAGACGACTTAGTAGATAAAGCTTTTTCTGTTATCAAAAAACTGAAAAGTTAAAAAGAGCACAACACTTATGATTACTCAACATAAAAACATTAGCATTCATTATAATCATATAGGTACCGGAGAAGCCGTAGTGCTACTTCATGGGTTTTTAGAAAACCTAACTATGTGGGATAATTTAGCAAATACGCTTAAAAACAAATACCACGTTATAACTATTGATTTACTAGGACACGGTAAAACAGATTGCTTAGGATATATTCATACCATGGAAGATATGGCTGATGCCGTAAATACGGTTTTGAATGAATTAAACATTCAAAACGCTCATTTTATTGGGCACTCTATGGGTGGCTACGTTACTTTAGCATTGTTAGAGAAGTTCCCAAAAAAGGCATTAAGTGTTTGTTTGTTAAACTCAACATCGGAAGCCGACAGCAAAGATAAGCAAGCTAATAGGGATCGTGCTATAAAAGCTGTAAAACAAAACCATAAAGCATTTATTAGTATGGCAATTTCAAATTTATTTGCCATAAGCAATAGAGAAAGACTTTCTTCTGAAATTGAAAACGTAAAGCAAGAAGCTTTAAAAACACCGCTCCAAGGAATAGTTGCTGCACTAGAAGGTATGAAAATTAGACCAAATAGAACCTCTTTTTTTAAAACCTCAAAATGCAAAAAAATGATAATTATTGGACTGAAAGACACTGTTTTAAATGCTGAAAAAATAAAAACCCTGTTTAAACCAACTGATATTTCATTACACGAGTTCCCAGATGGACACATGAGTCATATAGAAAATTCGAAGGAATTATCTTACGTAATTATGTGTTTCATCGAAAAATAACACACTTAAACTGCTTTCAAATGATTTTTTCCTAAGTTTAGAATCCCCAAATCTTTTACATTATGAAAAAATCTACTAACCAAAATGCCTTTAAGATTATTTGTGATATTATTGGTCACAAATATGTTGTTAGCAAAGAAGTAACATCACATGTTAAAGAATACACCTGTAAGTGTTGCAAAAAACAACTAACAACCAATAGTAATGGCAACTTAACCGAATTAACACCTACATTTAAAGAAATAAATTCCATTCTTGAAGATATCTATACAAGAAGGATGGTACGTATAAAATAACAGCAATCACACTATTTTATAAAATCTTAACATTAAAGGTTTTATCACCTCAATTATTTTTTTATGTTAGAGGTTATTAATCATTAAATTGTTAAACACAAAAAAAACAGACATCTTGAAAAATCTTTATTGTAGATTATTCAAACATAAATTTGTAGTAAAAAAGAATGTTACCGCATCGGTAAAAGAATACAGATGCATACACTGCAACAAACAAGTTACCACAAGCGACAGAGGGCATTTAACCCCTCTTACCAAAAAACGCCAAGAAATAAATAAAGATTTAGAACGCTTGTATAAAACTCGTACTAAAAGAAGGCAAGAAACTTGCTATTCTTAATGCTCTAAAGAATTCCATCCTTGTGCTTTTAATGGAATAGCTTGCTCTGCACGTGTAATTAAATGCATGCCTTGACTCTTATCCTTTACAAAACCAATAACCGTTAAATTAGGATTACCTTTAATTTTAGGGAAATCTTCCTGACTTATTGTAAACAACAATTCGTAATCTTCACCTCCATTTAAAGCAACTGTTGTGCTATCTATATCAAACTCTTCACAGGTAGAAATAACTTGTGGATCTAATGGGATTTTATTTTCGTATAACTCGATACCAACATCGCTTTGTTTACATAAATGAATAATCTCCGATGACAAACCATCGCTAATATCAATCATAGACGTGGGTTTAACTTCTAATTCCTTCAATAAAGCAACAATATCTTTCCTAGCTTCTGGTTTAAGTTGTCGTTCAACAATGTAAGTATATGGTTCTAAATCTGGTTGATTTTGCGGATTAACTTTAAACACTTCTTTTTCTCTTTCTAACACTTGTAACCCCATATAAGCGCCACCCAAATCTCCAGTAACAACTAATAAATCGTTTGGCTTAGCACCATTTCTATAAACAACAGTCTCATTACCAACTTCACCTAAAGCTGTAATTGATATGATTAACCCCGATGTAGATGATGTTGTATCGCCACCAATCAGATCAACACCATAAACCTCAGCGGCAGTTTGAATTCCAGAATACAATTCTTCCAATGCCTCTAAAGGAAAACGGTTAGAAACTGCTATAGAAACTGTAATTTGTGTCGCCTTAGCATTCATAGCATAAACATCAGATAAATTAACCATAACAGATTTGTAACCAAGATGCTTTAATGGCATATAACTTAAATCGAAATGCACTTGCTCAACAAGCATATCTGTGGTTACAACTACTTTTTTATCAGAAAAATCTAAAACAGCAGCATCGTCACCAATGCCTTTTACCGTGGATTCTTTAGATATTTTAAAGTGCTTTGTTAGGTGGTCTATAAGACCAAATTCGCCTAATTCCGAAAGCGGTGTTCTTTCTTGGTTTTTATCTTCAATCATAATGCAAAAATAATCGCTTTCGATGAAATAGCCTTAAAACTCATAAAATCTTTAATTTTAACGGTTAAAAAACATACAATTACCCCATTTTCACGTAATTTTGTTCATCATTTTTAATCTTTTAACAAAAAAACGTGAAAAAAACTTTACCCTTAATCTACACTCTTTTTATAACAACCCTTCTTTTTTCGCAAACACCTTGCGATAATGGTTTTGCAGGAGCATATCCGTGTAATGATTACGATTTACTTTCCAACATACCAGTATCTGTTCTAGCAAACACGCAAGGTAACCCAGAAGGTAGTGATGTTTGGGGCTGGACAGATCCCACAAACGGAAAAGAATACGCCATTATAGCCATGACAAACAGCACAGCTTTTGTAGATATTTCAAATCCTATAAACCCTACTTTCCTTGGGCGTTTAGATACTGCAGCAGGAACGAGTTATTGGCGCGATGTAAAAGTGTATAATAATCATGCGTTTATTGTAGCCGACCTTGTTGGCAACCACGGTATGCAAGTTTTCGATTTAACAAGGCTTAGAAACGTAACCTCTCCACCTGTAACATTTACTACTGATGCACATTATACAGAATTTGGAAGCGCACACAATATTGTTATCAACGAAGATACTGGATATGCCTATATTGTTGGAACAAGTAGAAGCGGTCCTTATGCTGGCGGCCCTGCATTTATTGATATTTCTAACCCTACAAACCCCACTAACGCTGGCGGCTATGCCAATGACGGTTATTCTCACGACGCACAAGTAGTCACATATAACGGCCCGGATACCGAACATGTAGGAAAAGAAATTTATATCGGCAGCAATGAATCTGAAGTTTTAATACTAGATGTTACCGATAAAAACAATGTAGTAAAACTTGCTGAAATCACTTACTCACAAACGGGGTACACCCACCAAGGTTGGTTTACCGATGATCAAAGATACTTTATATTAGGTGATGAAACAGACGAACAAGGTTATGGCTTTAACACTAGAACACTAGTTTTTGATTTTAACGATTTAGACAACCCCACTCTTTCATCTACCTACTATGGTTCTACACCTGCGATTGATCATAACGGATACGTTTTGGGTGATAAATTTTTTATAGCAAATTACAGAGCTGGATTACGTGTTTTAGATATTACAAATATAGCAGCTACAACAGATGCTATGGAAGAAATTGGTTATTTCGACACACATCCTGAAAGTAACGGCACGGCGTTTAATGGCGCATGGAGTGTTTACCCTTATTTTTCAAGTGGAAATATTATTATTAGCGATATTGAAAGAGGATTATTTGTTGTTAGAAAAAGCGGTACGTTAAACACTAATACTTTCGAAACTAAAGAAACATTCACATTGTTCCCAAACCCAGCAATAAATCAAACCAAAATAAGCACTAAAAAAGGTTTAATTCAATCTCTTGAAGTTTATAATACTCTAGGTAAAGTTGTCTTTAGCTCAAACAATATTAACCTTAAGTCTTTCGTTTTACCCACAAAAAAATTTACAACAGGCTTGTATTTAGTTAAAGTAAATAACACCACCATAAAAAAACTAATTATCAAATAATCTTATGATTACAAAAAAAAGCATCATAAAAACGCTATTAATAACACTTAGTTTTAGTGTTATTTTATCTTGTGATAACGAACCTGTGGCTGAAATTGCCGTAATTGATACAGATAACGATGGTGTTCCAGATAGTGAAGATAATTGCCCACAAATAGCCAATGCAAATCAAGCAGATACCAACGGAAATGGCATTGGCGATGCATGCGAGAGCAACACACCGCAACCACTTGCAGAATGTATTGATGGGATGGCAGATATTTACCCTTGCGAAGGCTACGATCTTATTGGCTACATGTCTTTAGATGAACTAGCCGAACCTAATGCAGAAGGCAATGATTGTTGGGGATGGACAGACCCTATTACAGGCAAAGAATATGGACTAATATGTTCAACTCAAGGGACTGCTTTTGTGGATATTTCTAATCCAACACAACCACAACTTATAGGAAAACTAGCCAGTGCCAATCCAGGGAATAATGGTAATATTTGGCGCGATGTTAAAGTGTATAACAACCATGCTTTTATTGTAAGTGAAGCCACGGGACACGGTATGCAAGTTTTCGATCTTACAAGATTAAGAAACATAACACAAGCCCAAGACTTTACAGCCGATACACATTTTACCGATTTTGGTAGCGCACACAACATTGTAATTAACGAAGATTCTGGTTACGCATACATTGTTGGAACCTCAAGAAGTGGTACGTATGCCGGTGGGCCACTTTTCATCAATATTCAAAATCCACTATCACCAATTAGCGAAGGTGGGTTACATGATTATGCTCACGACGCACAAGTTATTACCTACAATGGCCCTGACAATGATTACTTAGGACAAGAGATTTTAATTGGAAGTAATGAAGACGAAATAGTTATTGCCAATGTTAGCGATAAAAGCAACCCTACAATCATTTCAACCATCGCCTACAATAATATTGGCTATGTACACCAAGGATGGTTTACCGAAAATATGGAATACTTTATTTTAGGTGATGAGTTAGACGAGCAATATTACGGCAACAATACAAGAACCTTAGTTTTTAATTTTTCAGATTTAGACAATCCTTCTTTTCATTTAGATTATTTAGGACCAACACCTGCAATAGATCATAATGGCTATGTAAAAAACAACACCTTTTTCCTAGCAAATTATAGTGCTGGTGTTCGATTTATTAATACTTCCAACCTTGACTCAGGCTCCATGACCGAATCTGGATATTTCGACACTTACCCTGAAAGTAATTCAGCTAATTTTCAAGGTGCTTGGAGTGTTTACCCATATTTTTCTAGTGGTAATATTATTGTAAGCGATATTGATAGAGGACTGTTTATTATTAGAAGACAGAATTAAAATGTTTAAAAAAACAAAACATACAACATTAATAATACTACTTTTATGCGCCACTTTTTGTATGTACAATTGCTCTAAAAGTGACGACTCTAATCCACTAAATATTATAACAAGAGATATTGTAAGTATAAATACTTTTGGTGGTAGTTTAAACGATGTTGCAACAGCCGTTACAAATACGCAAGACGGTGGTTATGCTATTCTAGGTTACACACAAAGTATGGATGGCGACATATCGGGCAAAAACAATGAAAGTTTTGATTTTTGGGTATTAAAATTTGATAGCGAAAACACCTTGCTTTGGAGCAAAACCTATGGCGGTTCTGGAAATGACAGAGGAAATTCAATTATTGAAACCCCAGATGGGTCTCTAGCCGTTTTAGGATTTAGTGATAGTAACGATCAAGATGTTACCAACAACCATGGATTAAAAGATTATTGGCTAGCAAAGTTATCTTCTAACGGGAATTTACTATGGCAACAATCTTTTGGTTATGCAGGAATAGATACTGGATATACTGTTATTCCAACCTCAGATAATGGCTTTCTTATTTCTGGTGTGTTAGATGTTACGGCTTCTAACGGCGAAGGCAACTCTAGAGCAAATGCCAGACATGCTGGTGGCGATTATTGGGCATTAAAACTAGACACTTCTGGCAGCATAGAATGGAGCCGTTATTATGGTGGTTTTTTTACTGATACACCTTATGGCGCAACCGAAACAAACGATGGCGGCTTTATAATAGTTGGCTCATCGGATAGTGACGATGTAGACATATCCAATAATATTGGGACTTACGATTTTTGGGTCGTTAGAACCTCTAACACAGGAGAGATTGTTTGGGAGAAAAACTTTGGTGGCACCGAAATAGACGAAGCACGAGCCATCACCAAATCAAACGACGGTAATTACTTAATTGTTGGAGATACCAGAAGTGACAATGAGAATGTAAGCACAAACTATGGCTTAGCCGATTTATGGCTAATAAAAATAACTCCCGAAGGCGAGTTGTTATGGCAAAAGTCGTTTGGTGGAAGTGGTTTCGATGTTGGACGCTCTATTTCTAAAACTCAAAACAATAACTTTGTCATATCTGGTAGCTCTAGAAGTATAGATGGTAACCTAACAAATAACAACGGGCAAAACGATGCTTGGGTTTTCGAGGTGAACAACAAAGGCAACTTATTATGGCAAAAAACTGTTGGTGGCTCACAAATAGACTTTTTTTACGATGCCGTTCAAATTAATAACGGTAACATTATAGCAGTTGGCGAATCTAACAGTTTAGATTTTGACATCATTGAAAACAAAGGATTTACCGACCTTTTAATAACAGTTTTAAAATAACTTGAAAATGAAAAAAATAGCTTACATACTCTTTTTAGGGATGCTTACTTTCTCTTGTAGTGAAGACAATGACGACAAACTAGGCAGCAACAACATTAATGTTACTCCCACATTTACCTTTACGCAAAATTGGGATGGCACAGCAATTACTTCTTCCGATATTGAAAACACGCAATACACCAATGCTAATGGCGAAGTACTAACTATTACACGACTTAGATATTTGCTTTCTCATTTTGAGCTATTAGACGAAAACGGTAATACAACACCATTACAAGGCTATCAACTCATCGATTTATCCGATGCTGAAACATATAATTTTATCCCCACAAGTGCTGTTACACCAGGAAGCTACACCTTAAAATTTGTTTACGGATTTAACGAAGCAGATAATATTGATGGCGCCTATACCGATTTAAATTCGGCATCTTGGAATTGGCCAGAAATGTTAGGCGGTGGTTATCATTTTTTACAATTTGACGGGCAATACAACGTTAATACTACAACGCCAATGCCTTTTAATTATCATAATGGTACCGCTATGGTTAGCGAAGACAATTTTGAACAAAACTTTGTTGCTTTTGAGTTTCCAACAGAAATACCTATTTCGGAAACCACAACAATTGAAATTCAATTTAATCTTGCCGAACTATTCAAAAACCCTAATTTATGGGATTTAAATATTTACAACACACCTTTAATGCCTAATTACGAGGCACAAAAAATGATGCAAGAAAACATTGCTTCTGCATTCACATTAGGAGAGATTACACAATAAACGCCATGAAAAACCGCTGGTATATTCATATTATAATCATATTTCTATTTAGTTCTTGCTCAAGTAGCAGTTCCGATAATGATTATATACCAACGCAAAACACCCCAACACCGTCGCCATTAAACATCCCTCAAGTTTTTGAAGACAATATTATAGCTCCAATAATCCCCATAGATAATCCACAAACAGTTGAAGGCATAGCTTTAGGAAAAAAACTATTTTTCGATCCCATTCTATCTGTAGATTTTAGTCAAGCATGTGCAAGTTGCCACTTACCCCAAAATGCGTTTACAGATAGTAATACATTTAGTACTGGTGTAAATGGCGATTTAGGTACAAGAAATTCTATGCCACTATTCAACCTTGCCTGGAATTACGACGAAAACTTTTTTTGGGATGGCAGAGCCTTTAGATTAGAACATCAAGCCTTACAACCTGTTACCGATCCTACCGAAATGGCAAATACGTGGAGCGAAGTGGTTACTAGATTAAATAATCATGAAGAATATCCAGAGCTTTTTAAAGCTGCATTTGGCAACCAAGATATCACCAAAGAATTAACAACCAAAGCCATTGCGCAATTTGAAAGAACCTTAATTTCTGCTAATTCTAAATTCGATCAATTTTTATTGGGGCAAGCGACGTTAACACCTCAAGAACAAAACGGACTTAATATTTTTATGGATGAAGATCGTGGCGATTGTTTTCATTGCCATGGTAATCCAAACAATCCATTGTGGACGGATAATGCCTTTCATAACAATGGATTAGACACCACTTTTTCAGATAATGGCTTAGGGCAAATTACGGGCGACCCAGCCGATAATGGTAAATTTAAATCACCCTCATTACGAAACCTAGCCTATACAGCACCTTACATGCACGACGGACGTTTTACTACATTAGACGAGGTTATAAATCACTACAGCGAAGGCCTGCAAGACTCCCCTACGATTGACCCTTTAATGAAAAAAATAGATCAAGGCGGTGTACAACTTACAGATCAAGATAAAGCCGATTTAAAAGCATTTTTACTCACACTTTCAGATCCATCCTTTATTAACAACCCAAACTTCTCAAATCAATAGCTAAACCCTATTACGCTATTTATTAATATAATGTTAGGTAATATGGTAAAACCCCACTTATATTGTATATTTGCATTCTATTTTAATTAATCTAAATAATATATGATAAAAGTATCGGAATCAGCTAAAAAGAAAGTCATTGAATTGATGACTGAAGACGGCTATAACGCTGAGACAGACTTTGTTCGCGTTGGTGTGAAAAGTGGCGGTTGTTCTGGTTTATCATACGATTTAAAATTTGATAAAGAACAGCTAGAAGGCGATAAAGTTTTTGAAGATAACGACGTAAGAATTATTGTTGACAAAAAAAGCTTTTTGTACCTTATAGGAACCACATTAGAATATTCAGGCGGATTAAACGGCTCAGGGTTTGTTTTTAACAATCCCAACGCCAATAGAACCTGTGGATGTGGCGAATCATTTTCACTGTAACTTTTTGAAGCGAGAAAACTAATGAGCAAGTATACCGAAGACGATTTAAGAGAAGAACTTAAAACCAAAGAATACGAGTATGGGTTTTACACCGATATAGAATCGGAAACATTCCCTGTGGGTTTAAATGAAGATATCGTTCGTGCTATTTCAAAGAAAAAGAACGAACCAGAGTGGATGACCGAGTGGCGTTTGGAAGCCTTTCGTGTTTGGCAAGATATGATAGAACCCGATTGGGCTAACGTACATTATGACAAACCCGATTTTCAAGCCATTTCGTATTATTCGGCACCAAATAAAAAACCTAAATACGAAAGCTTAGATGAAGTCGATCCAGAATTGTTAGATACATTTAACAAGCTTGGTATCTCTCTAGACGAACAAAAAAAACTAGCTGGTGTTGCCGTAGATGTTGTTATGGATTCGGTTTCCGTAGCCACAACATTCAAAAAAACATTAGCAGAAAAAGGCATTATTTTCTGTTCCATTTCCGAAGCCATTCAAGAACACCCAGAATTGGTCAAGAAATACATTGGTACCGTTGTTCCTAAAAAGGACAACTTTTATGCGGCATTAAATAGCGCTGTATTTAGCGACGGTAGTTTCTGTTATATTCCTAAAGGCGTACGATGCCCAATGGAATTATCTACGTATTTCCGTATCAACCAAGCAGGAACAGGACAATTTGAAAGAACCCTTGTTGTAGCCGATGAAGGCAGCTATGTAAGTTACCTTGAAGGTTGTACGGCACCAATGCGTGACGAAAACCAACTACACGCCGCTGTGGTTGAATTAATTGCTTTGGATGACGCCGAAATAAAATACTCTACCGTACAAAACTGGTATCCAGGAAATGCAGAAGGGAAAGGTGGCGTATTCAATTTTGTAACCAAACGTGGGTTGTGCGAGAAAAACGCTAAAATCTCTTGGACACAAGTTGAAACAGGAAGCGCCGTAACTTGGAAGTACCCAAGCTGTGTGCTAAAAGGAGATAATTCTGTGGGTGAGTTTTACTCCATAGCAGTAACCAACAATTACCAACAAGCCGATACAGGTACCAAAATGATTCATTTGGGAAAAAACACCAAATCAACCATTATTTCAAAAGGTATTTCTGCAGGAAAATCGCAAAACAGTTACCGTGGATTAGTTCAGGTTAATTCTCGTGCCGAAAACGCCCGTAACTTTTCACAATGCGATAGTTTATTAATGGGTAACGAATGTGGTGCACACACTTTTCCATACATAGAAAATAAAAACCAAACTTCACAGATAGAGCACGAAGCAACAACTAGTAAAATTGGTGAAGATCAAATTTTTTACTGTAACCAACGTGGTATAGATACCGAAAAAGCCATTGCTTTAATAGTAAATGGTTTCAGTAAAGAAGTATTGAACAAATTACCCATGGAATTTGCTGTAGAAGCGCAAAAGCTATTGGAAATAAGCTTGGAAGGATCTGTAGGATAATAACAAATACTATGAAAAAACTAGCACTATTACTTTTAACGTTTACATTACTAGTATCCTGTAAAAACAATACTAAAAAACAAGATACAGAAAGTGATAATTACACACTACTAAAAGGAGAGTTTGTGTATTTAGCTGATGCTGCTGTGCTACAAACCAACTTAGAAGTTTACGGCGTTATTATTAACGACAAAATGCACGAGTTAGATAACCAAGTAAAACAATATAAAAAAGAAGATACCGATATGGTTCCTGTTGAAATAATGGGACTAATAACACCAAAACCTAAAAATGAAGAAGGTTGGCCATTTCGAGTTGAAATAAAAGAAATTATTAAGGTCTCTAAACCAGACCCAAACAATAAAGACGTTGTTAAATTAGGAAGCGAATAAGACTATGTTAAAGATTAAAAACCTACACGCAAGTGTTGAAGATAAAGGAATTTTAAGAGGTATTAACCTTGAAGTTAACCCTGGCGAAATACATGCTATCATGGGGCCAAATGGCTCTGGAAAAAGTACGTTAGCATCTGTAATTGCAGGAAAAGAAGAATACGAAGTAACCGAAGGTGAAATTATTTTTGAGGGTGAAGACATTAATGAATTAGATGCCGAAGAACGCGCTCACAAAGGGGTGTTTTTATCGTTTCAATATCCTGTAGAAATCCCAGGGGTTTCGGTAACTAATTTCATGAAAACAGCCATTAACGAAACCAGAAAAGCAAAAGGGCTTGATGATATGCCAGCCAACGAAATGCTTAAAATGATTCGTGAAAAATCTGAACTTCTAGAAATAGACCGTAAGTTTTTATCTCGCTCTTTAAACGAAGGATTTTCTGGTGGTGAAAAAAAACGTAACGAAATTTTTCAGATGGCAATGCTAGAACCAAAACTAGCCATCCTTGACGAAACCGATTCTGGTTTAGATATCGATGCCTTACGTATTGTAGCTAACGGCGTTAACAAACTAAAAACTAAAGACAATGCCGTAATCGTCATTACGCATTACCAACGCTTACTAGACTATATTGTACCAGATTATGTACATGTTTTACATCAAGGAAAAATCGTAAAATCTGGATCTAAAGAATTAGCTCATGAGCTTGAAGACAAAGGGTACGATTGGGTAAAAGAAGAAGTTGGCGCATAGTGCCAGTAACCAGTTTACAGTTTTTAGTGACCAGCTATTATAGCTAAAAATTGAATGCTGAAAGTGAATACTGAAACATATGGAATTAAAAGATAAATTAGTATCATCATTTATGGCTTTCGAGGATCATTTAGAAGACACCTCGCCCATACATGATGTAAGAAACCAAGCCATTAAATTGTTTGAGCAAGAAGGCTTTCCTACAAAAAAGGATGAAGCTTGGAAATACACTTCTCTAAAATCTGTTTTAAAACACGATTACAGCTTGTTCCCTAAACAGGAAACAAGCATAGAATATAAAGACATAAAAAAATATTTAATTCACGATATTGATTCGTACAAGATTATTTTTGTTGATGGTAAATATTCATCTTACCTTTCTGAAACAACTCACGATGGTATAGATGTTTGCTTAATGTCTGCTGCTTTAGCAAAACCTAAGTATCGCTTAGTTATTGAAAATTATTTTAACAAAGCTGCGACAAAAGATAGCCTATCATCTTTAAACACTGCATTTTCAAGCGAAGGTGCTTACATTCATATTTCTAAAAATAAGCTTGTTGAAAAACCCATTCAAATTGTGCACTTTTCAACAGGTAACGAAGCCGCTTTAATGCTTCAACCTAGAAATTTAATTGTAGTTGACGAAAATTCTCATGTTCAAATTATAGAACGTCACCAGAGTCTTACCGATAATCCTGTGTTAACCAATTCGGTAACAGAGATTTTTGCTAATAAACGTGCTATTGTAGACTATTACAAAATTCAGAACGACAATCAAAACGCCTCTTTAATAGACAACACCTTTATTAAACAAAAGCAAGAAAGTCATGCTTCTGTGCACACCTTTTCGTTTGGCGGAAAATTAACGCGTAATAACCTTAATTTTTATCAAAATGGTGAGCGCATGGATTCTACCTTAAAAGGTATCACGATTATAGGTGACAAACAACATGTAGATCACAATACTTTAGTACATCATATAGAACCTAATTGTGAAAGTCATCAAGATTATAAAGGCATTTTTGGCGACAGTGCTACAGGTGTTTTTAATGGCAAAGTGGTTGTAGAAAAAGAAGCCCAAAAAACCAATGCTTACCAGTCTAACAACAATATTCTGGTAAGTGATAAGGCAACTATAAACTCTAAACCACAATTAGAAATTTTTGCAGATGATGTAAAATGCTCTCACGGTTGTACTATTGGACAATTAGACGAAAGTGCTATGTTTTATATGCGTTCGCGTGGTATTCCTGAAAAGGAAGCCAGAGCCTTACTAATGTATGCCTTTAGCAACAATGTTTTAGAAAGCGTAAAAATTCCTGAAATAAAACAACGCATTACCAAACTTATTGCTAATAAACTTGGTGTTGATATTGGATTTGATTTGTAAGTTTTAGAAAGAGAAATAAAAAAAGGATGGCTATTTAGCGATCCTTTTCTTTTTTAAAAATGATATCTTTCACCGTTCCGTCGCAAGATAATAGCATTCCTGTAACCTTATCATTTTTATCTTTTACAAAATGATAGAGCGTTCTGTCATTATTTCCAAATTCGTTTAATTGAACAGGCTTTAAAGTAATGTTTTCATGTCCTTTATAACTTAATTTAAGCGTACTGTTTTCTGTATAAAAATGGTAGCTAACATCTAATTCTTCAGCATAGTAATCACCAATATATTCTAATATATTTACCGTGTTTGCATCAACAAAATGAGCGCGTTTAAAATAAAATGGCGTGCCACCAAATGAAATTATCATATCATGATTTTCAGAAATAGTGAAATCATACTTCACATTTTCACTTTGTGCTCTATGAAATTTATCTTTGGCAAATTGTACGAGAGAAACAGGAATTTTACCCATTGAGCCCAAAGCTTTCAAAGTGTCATTCTCAATAAATAGCGTCATGGTCATATCGCTATTCACTTCTTTATATTCGCCAACAAACCCATTAATGTTTTGTTTTTCAAAAGGTGAATTTACTTTATTGTCTTTTTGAGTCTTTTCTTCACTTAATAAAAGAGCATCTAAAATTTGATAAGCAATACTTGTTGCATTGATAGTTGGCGTGTTTGTTAAAACAATAATGCCTATTTGCTTTTCTTTAATGGCAAGTAAGTGCGATCGTCCACCAAAACCATAGCCACTATGCCCAACAACATTAAAACCTTTATAGGTATCTAACATTAGTCCTCTAGCATAGTTTAATTTTTTACCAGAATTTAAAATGTCAGCTTCTTTTAAAAATTGTGCTAATGGTTTAAAGCGAGGAATCTGTTCGTTTAGCATTCGCGTCCATATAGCTAAATCGTTTACAGAAGCATACATGCTTCCTGCGCCATAACTTAACTGAGTATTAATAGAAAAACTGTATCCATCTTTACTTTTCATATAACCTATAGCTTTATTCTTAACCGGTTTACCATGTTCCACCCTTACAAAAGTGGCATTCATTTTTAAAGGGCTAAAAACATGATGCTTCAGATAGTCATTTAAATTTTGTCCCGAAATACGCTCAACAATAATGGTTAATAAATTATAATTTGTATTAGAATAACTTACTTTCTCGCCTGGCTGGTGATTTAAGTGCTTTTGTTTGATAGCCAATTCTAATACGGTATTGTTGTCGTAATAAGAAGTATTGTAATCAAATCCTGCCAAATACATTAATGTATGGTAATTTCTAATGCCACTAGTATGATTTAATAAATGTTTAATCTTAATAATGTTTTCATAATCTGGAAATTCGGGCAAATAGGTTCTAATATCATCTTCCAAACTAATTTTATCCTCTTTAATCAAAGACCAAATGGCCGATGCTGTAAATTGCTTTCCAATAGACGCAAAATCGTAAACGGTAGAGTCTGAGTTTTTAACAGTATAATCTAAATTGGAAAGTCCGAAGCCTTTGGAATAAATGGATTCACCTTCATTAATAACTTTTACACTCAATCCTGGCGCATCATTAAAATTGTAAACACTTAACAGTTTATCAATCTTATCAGTAAAATTGGCTTGTGCATTAACATTACAAGCAACCAAAAAGCCAAAAACTACAATTCCATATTTTAAGACTGACATTGCTTGTATTTTTGATAAAAATAGGTTGGTATTAGTCCAAAATTAAGAAACAAAAAACCAATAAATACGATGATGCCTCTGTAAGGCCAAGTTAAAAACTCAAACATAGCACCAATACCAAGGATAAAAAAGGTAATAAAACCAAGAATATAAAATGATTTTTTCATGTATTTAGTGTTTAAGAAAATTTATGAATAGCTAGTTTATACTTAAAATATAAGTGTATGGGAAGAATAACTAAAACCGAAAGCGCAATAGCAGCTAACAACCAAGCATTAGCATAAGGCCAATGCATCATTTGAAAAACTAAACTCATAACCAAAAGCAGGATAACTACAAACCCCATAGAAAATTTCAGTCTGTTAATTGTAATTATCTGTTTAGCAAATTTTTGATGGTTGGTTTCTAATTGCAAATTCTGAAAACTCTCATAACCACCAAACTTACGTAAAGCCTTTTGGTATAAGGTATTAAAATCACTGGTCTCTTCATTTTCAATATAAGTACATATATGATCAACTAAATCCTCTCTCAACGCTTTATCTTCAACACCATAAAGTGTTAAACTACGCTCTATAAAATCGATATGTTTGTCTGTTAACCTCATGATATTGTTGGTTTAGCATTAAAAATAGTTTGTAACGTTATTATAAAATCGTTAATCTCTTTCGTTGCCTCAATCACTTTTTGCTTCCCGTCTTTAGTAACACTGTAATATTTCCTTACACGCTTGCCTACATATATTTTTTCCGTAACCAAAACTCCTTGAGCTTCTAGTTTATGAAGAATGGGATACAACGCTCCTTCAGAAATATCAATCTTGCCGGAAGTTATTTTTTTAACCTCTTGCGTAATCTCATAACCATACATTTTATCCCTACTACTAATTAGTTTTAAAATGATGGGTTGTAACGTTCCTTTAGTCAATTCTTTACTATACATATCACAAATATACATTTTTTTTAAATACATTTTATAAAAATGTATTGTTTTTTAAAATTACAATTTAAAATGCACCTCAATTTATGTTTATAGATACACCAATGCTTTGTACCTTTGTGCTATGAAATTAGAGACACCTTTTAATGTTGAAGCCTTAAGAAAAGATTTTCCTATCCTTAATCGTAAGGTTAACGGAAAGCCTTTGGTCTATTTTGATAATGCAGCTACGTCGCAAACACCACAACAAGTTATCGATTGTATTGTAGATTATTACAGTAACTATAATGCCAACATACATCGTGGTGTGCATAGCTTAAGCCAGGAAGCTACAGATAAATATGAAGAGGCACGACTTAAAATTCAAAAACATTTTAATGCCAACAAGCCTTACGAAATCATTTTCACTTCAGGTACTACACATGGTATTAACTTAGTAGCCAATGGGTTTTCATCTTTATTAAATAAAGGCGATGAAATTATTGTTTCAGCCTTAGAGCACCATAGCAACATTGTCCCTTGGCAAATGCTTTGCGAACGTACAGGAGCCATTTTAAAAGTTATCCCAATGAATGATAATGGCGAATTGGTAATTTCAGAGTACGATAAACTGCTTAACAACAATACCCGATTAGTTTTTGTTAATCACATTTCTAACGCTTTAGGAACCATAAATCCTATTGAAGATATTATTAAAAAAGCGCATCAATTTGGTGCTGCGGTTTTAGTGGATGGTGCCCAAGCATGTCCACATATAAAACCCGATGTTCAAGCTTTAGATGTTGACTTTTATGTGGCATCTGCACATAAAATGTGTGGCCCAACAGGTGTTGGAATCCTTTATGGAAAAGAAGAATGGCTTAATAAATTACCACCTTACCAAGGTGGTGGCGAAATGATTGCCGAAGTCACTTTTGAAAAAACTACCTATGCCGATTTACCTCATAAATTTGAAGCAGGAACACCAAACATTTGTGGCGGTATTGCTTTTGGTGCAGCTATAGATTACATGAATCAAATTGGTTTTAAAGCTATTGCAAACTATGAGCACGAGCTTTTAGAGTATGCTACTAAAAAACTTCTTGAAATTGAAGGACTTAAAATTTATGGAACTTCTAAATACAAAACGTCTGTGATTTCGTTCAATATAGAAGGAATCCACCCATACGATATAGGTACCTTGTTAGATAAAATGGGTATTGCCGTAAGAACTGGACACCATTGTGCACAACCTATAATGGATTACTATAAAATTCCAGGAACCGTTCGTGCCTCGTTTGCTTTTTATAACACCAAAGCAGAAATAGACGCCTTAGTTGAAGGGGTTAAAAAAGCAAAAATGATGTTATCATAAAGCTCACAAAAAACTACAACAATTAAGCACTCTAAATGGGTGCTTTTTTTATTTTCAAAAAAATGTATTTCATCGAAAAAATGGATTAAAATAATTTATTTTCTATGTTTTTAACATTTTTTTTATACTTTCAACCGATTTTAATTAAAAAAACACTAATAATGAAAAAACTATTTTTAAGCTTAACCGCCTTAGGGTTAATCTTGTCATCTTGTAGTGACAATTCAAATGAAAACTTAGCAAACGATCAGCAATCAAAAATTGATATGAGCGATTTTTACGTTTATACAGATGCTGACATAGATGAAACAAATAGATTAGCCCAGGGAAAAGGCAAATCCTGTTATTCTATGGTTAATCTTAATAGATTGCTAAATGAAAATCCTGGGTTAGAAAAGAAAATGTACAATATAGAATATAACACAAGAGCTTTTATTGCCGGAAAAAAACCTGATGGAGCAGGAAATGGAAACGGCAATGGTAATGGCGGTGGAAATGACGGCGGCGGAGACGATGGCGGAACAGGCGATAATTTAGGTGTTATAAACATTCCTATATACGTACATGTTGTTTACAGCAATTCTGCTGAAAATGTTAGCGACCAACAAATTAACTCGCAAATCGCTGTTTTAAACGAAGATTTTAGAGCAACAAATAACGATTTAAATCAAGTACCATCAGAATTTTCTAGCTTAGTAACGGACTCCGAAATTAATTTCACCCTTGATGGTGTATTTAGACATGCTAACCCACAAACATCTTGGGGAACTAACGATGCTGTTAAAAACGAATATCCTCCAATTACCCCAGAAACACATTTAAACATTTGGGTATGTAATCTTGGTGGTGGTATTTTAGGATATGCACAATTCCCAGGTGGCCCTTCTAGTACCGATGGCGTAGTATTGCTTTATTCTTCTTTACCTGGCGGTTCTGCAGCACCATATAACGAAGGTAGAACAGCAACTCACGAAGTAGGACATTACTTAAATTTAAGACATATTTGGGGTGATGGAAGATGCAACAGAGATGATTTTGTTGCTGATACGCCAAAATCAGATGGTCCTAACTATGGTTGCCCATCTTACCCAACAGTTAATTGTAGATCTACCGACATGACTATGAACTACATGGATTATGTAAACGATGCTTGTATGTATATGTTCTCTGACGGACAAAAAGAAAGAATGCGAGCTATTTTCCAGTCTGGAGGATCAAGATCGGCTATGGCTAATTAAAAAAAACTATGTCATGACAAATTAAAAAAGACGTCAACTTTGGCGTCTTTTTTGTATTATTATAGTAAAACATACTACTATGAAAATTCTTACTATATTATTTAGCTTCTTTGTTATGAATTCTTGCGGAACTTCAAAAAACAATAACACAGCAAATCTAGCTGAATTAAAACAAATCGACGACACTTATATTTTTAACTATAAAGCAACCACTAGAGGGAGTTTTAAAGAAATAAAAGTAACCCCAGAAAGCATAACATATCAAAACGGATTAAGCGCAAAACCTATTACAAAGCCTATATCTAAAGAAGCTTATCAAAGTCTTATAGAAAAAGTAGAAGCTTTAAATTTAGACGATTTAAAAACTCTAGAAGCGCCTTCAAAAGCATTTCAATATGATGGCGCTCTTATTGCTAACTTAAAAATAACGACCAACAACAAATCATATCAAACCACATCGTTTGATCACGGAAACCCACCTAAACTTATTAAAGCTTTAGTAGAAGAACTGTTATCATTATCTGAAAAGGTTGAATAGCAACTTTACTATTTGTATTTTTGCATAAAAGAAAACAACGTGAGTATTACTGAAATACAAAATGAGATTATAGACGAATTCTCAATGTTTGACGATTGGGAAGAACGTTACCAATACATGATAGATTTAGGCAAAACATTGCCATTAATTGACGAACAATACAAAACCGACGATCAACTTATAAAAGGGTGTCAAAGTCGTGTTTGGGTTCATGCCAATTTAGATGGCGACAAAGTTGTGTTTACTGCAGATAGCGATGCTATTATAACCAAAGGTATTATTGCTATTTTAATACGTGTATTTTCCAATCAACACCCAAAAGATATTATTGAAGCAAACACCAATTTTATTGATAAAATTGGGCTTAAAGAACATTTATCACCAACCCGCGCCAACGGGTTACTAAGCATGATTAAACAACTCAAAATGTATGCCGTGGCATACCAAACACAATTAAGTTAACATGAGCGAAACCACAATAGACACCAATGCCTTAGGAGAACAAATAGTAAAAGTTTTAAAATCTATTTTCGACCCTGAAATTCCTGTAGACATTTACGAATTAGGATTAATTTATGATGTTTTTGTAAACGAAGATTACGATGTTAAAATTTTAATGACTTTAACCACACCTAATTGTCCTGTAGCCGAAACACTTCCTATGGAAGTTGAAGAAAAAGTAAAATCCTTAGACAACGTTAAAAGTGCCGAAGTAGAAATTACGTTCGATCCACCTTGGAGTCAAGACCTTATGAGTGAAGAAGCCAAGTTAGAATTAGGCATGTTATAACATTATGGCAGAAGAAATTATAAATCGTATTGCAAACAGTAAGTTAGTCACGTTAGACTTAGAGGACTTTTACCCAAAAGGACAACGCATTGTTTTTGATATTAAGGACTGGTTGTACGAAGAACTTATTCTTAAAGAAAAAGACTTTAGGGATTATGTAGAACAGCACGACTGGAGTCAATACAAAAACACTTATATAGCATTAACCTCTAGCGTCGATGCTATTATCCCTTCTTGGGCGTTTATGCTAATTACCTCAAAATTAACACCTTTCGCCAATACTGTAACAGTTGGTAATTTAGACACTTTAGAAACCGTTATTTACCAAAATATTATAAATAACTTACCCTTAGAAGACTACAAAGACAAGCCTATTATTGTAAAAGGCTGCGCAAACAAACCTATACCCGAATCTGCTTACACATTACTTATTTCAAAATTACAACCCATAGCAAAATCAATTATGTTTGGTGAAGCTTGTTCTACTGTACCTTTGTTTAAGAAAAAATAGTTTTGCTACTATTTATCCTAACTGTTATATTTGCAGGCTTTTAAAATTTAAAACAACAATAAAAACAAAACGTATGACTAAAAAATTACTTACAGCCATCCTGTTTTTGCTAACCTTAAATATAGGGTTTGCACAAACTTTAGAAGAGTTAAAAGCCGAACAAGCTGCTAAAAAAGATTCTATTTCAGCAATTCAAGGGCGAGTTGACGACATTCAAAAACAAATAGACGAGATGCCCGGTTGGCGATTTGGTGCTGTTGGTATTATTGGCGGTAGTTTCTCAGAGTTTAATAACTGGTACGCACAAAGCTCACCAAACAATTCCTCTGGAAAAATTGGGATTACTTTTACACCTTATGCTAAATTAATTAAGGAAGATTACTTTTGGTACAACAATGCTAATGTTAATCTTAGCTGGGTTAAGTTTGATGATAAAGACGACCCAACAGACGAAAAAGATTGGCGTGAAGCTACAGACGTGTTTAACGTAACCTCTCTTTTTGGTTATAACCTTACAAAAACTATTGCGGTGTCTACTTTAGCAGAATACAGAACAACTGTTTTAGATAACTTTAACGATCCAGGTTATTTAGATGTTGGTGTTGGTGCTACCTGGAAACCTAATGCCGACCTAGTTGTTGTTGTTCACCCATTAAACTACAACTTTGTTTTTGCTGATAACGATGCTGTTTTCGATTCGTCTTTAGGTGCTAAAATTGTAGCTAACTATACGAAAACTTTTGGTGGCATAAACTTCATCTCTAATTTATCAGCTTTTCAAAGCTATAAAGATTCAGACCTTTCAAACTGGACATGGATAAACTCTGCTAGCTATTCGCTCTGGAAAGGTATTGGTGTTGGTGTTGAAGTTGGTTTAAGAAACAACAAGCAAGAAGCATTAAATTATGCCATTAGTCAATACGACACAGCTTCTACAAATCCAGAACCAACATTCGACAATGTAGATAACGATATTCAAGTTTACACTACCTTTGGTTTAAGCTATTCTTTTTAAGAATAGTCCCTATTAAACTTTATTTTTATGAAGAAATCGCTATTAATCATCTGTTTTATCACGTGCTATTTTATAGCTAATGCTCAAGACAACACTATACAAACAGATTCTTTAGAAGGCTGGAAAGGCTCTGGTAAAATTACACTCTTAGTTAACCAAACAGCATTTGCTAATTGGCAAGCTGGTGGAGACAATAACTTAGGTGCCAATGCCAGTATAAACTACGATCTTAATTATACTAAAGGCGCTTGGATTTGGGACAATAAACTCCTTGCCAATTATGGTATTAGTATTAACGAAGATGATGGAAAAAGAAAAACCGATGATCGTTTAGAAATAAACTCTGTAGCTGGTAGAAAAATGAAAAATCAAAACTGGATTTTTTCCTTTTTCATGAACTTTAAAACCCAGTTTTCTGATGGTTATGATTACAATGATGATTTTATTGGTGATAACGAAGACTACAGAACTTCGGGACCATTTAAACCAGCTTATTGGAGTTTTGGCCCAGGTTTTTTATGGAAAAAAAGCGATAATTTAAATGTTAACTTCGCGCCAGCAACTTCAAAATTCACCTTTTTAACAGGTGAAGTTTTCACAATTAATGACGATGATAGCAACAATGTTTTTTATGAGTCTAGTGACGATATTGAAACTTACGGTGTTGCACCAGGAAGAGGTATTTTATATGAATTTGGTTTAAATATTAGAGGCTACTATAAGTTTAATATAATGAAGAATATTAGCATGGAAAACATAATCATGCTGTATTCTAATTATTTAAACAAACCTTTAAACACCGATATTGATTACACCATGAACATGGTTATGAAAATTAACGATATATTTTCGACAAACCTTACGTTTCAAACCATATATGACGATAATGCCTTTGAAGGCTTTCAAGTTAGAGAAGTTTTTGGCTTAGGCATTCATGTAAACCTATAAATAAAAAAAGCGTTTCTATTTTGAAACGCTTTTTTTTATTCTTCATCATAATCTGGATACAGAAAGTTGTTATAAGGAAATCGTGTGACATGGATTTTCCTAACTTCTTGATAAACTTTCTTCCTAAACGACTCCATATTATCTTTATTTAACGCCGATATAAATAACGCGTTACCATCCATTTTATTCATCCAGGTGCGTTTCCATTCTTTTAAGGTATAATTTGCCGTTGTCCGCTCAGTTATTAAATCATCCTCATCAAACGGTTCTGCCTCGTAGGCATCAATTTTATTAAAAACCATAATTGTTGGTTTATTAGCACTTTCTATTTCGCCTAGTATTTTGTTTACCGATTCTATATGTTCTTCAAAATTAGGATGAGAAATATCTACTACATGTAATAACAAATCGGCTTCTCTAACTTCATCTAGAGTACTTTTAAAACTTTCTACTAATTGTGTTGGTAGTTTTCTAATAAACCCAACCGTATCTGTCATTAAAAAAGGAAGGTTTTTAATAACAACCTTTCTTACCGTAGTGTCTAGTGTAGCAAACAATTTATTTTCGGCAAATACTTCGCTTTTACTTACCACATTCATTAATGTTGATTTCCCTACGTTAGTATACCCTACTAAAGCCACGCGTATTAACTGCCCACGGTTACCACGTTGCACAGCCATTTGTTTATCTATAGTCTTTATTTTATCTTTTAATAAGGCTATTTTATCGCGTACAATACGTCTATCGGTTTCAATTTCGGTTTCACCAGGACCACGCATACCAATACCGCCCTTTTGCCGCTCTAAGTGTGTCCACATCCCTTTTAAGCGTGGCAATAAGTATTCACACTGCGCTAATTCTACTTGCGTTCTAGCATAACTTGTCGTGGCACGTTGCGCAAAAATATCTAGAATTAAATTGGTTCTATCTAACACTTTACATCCTAGAATTTTACTAATATTTCGTTCTTGAGCAGGTGATAACTCATCATCAAAAATGGCGGTACCTATGTCATTTTCTTTAATAAAAGCCCTTACATCATCTAATTTTCCAGAGCCTATAAAGGTTTTGGGGTTGGGTGTATCTAGTTTTTGGGTAAATCGTTTTACAACTTCGCCACCGGCTGTATAAGTTAAAAACTCAAGCTCGTCTAAATATTCTTTAGATTGTACTTCATCTTGGTCTTGAGTTATAATCCCTATCAACACCGCATTTTCTAGCTCTATATTTTTCTTTTCTAACATATTTACAAAGTTACGAGTATTAAAGTTATTTTCAGAAAAAACGAAACGCCTATTAATCTGTATATTTACAAAAAACATAATTGCTTATGCCTAAAAAACAGTTTACTGTAGCTTTTTATAATCTGGAGAATCTTTTTGATATCTATGATGACAACTTGACTAATGACAATGATTTTTTACCAAACTCTGTCAAACGTTGGACCTCTAAGCGATATTATAACAAAATACGAAAACTATCTTACGCTATAAAAAATATTGGCTTGGAAGAAACCAATTTTCCACCAGCTTTATTAGGTTTTGCCGAAGTAGAAAACAAATTAGTTTTACAGGATTTGATTAATTCTAGCGAGTTAAAGCATCATAAATACGATTTTGTTCATTACAACTCTCCTGATGAGCGCGGTATAGATGTGGCATTATTATACAACAAAACCATATTTACTGTTACACGTTCCGAACCTTTTTCTGTAGATATTTATAATGAAGATGGCACAAAAGATTATACTAGAGATATTTTATTAGTTACTGGAAAGCTAGACGGCTCAGTTGTTCATATTATTGTTAATCATTGGCCGTCTCGTCATGGTGGTGAAGATGTTACAGAACAAAAACGCTTGACTGCTTCAAATGAAGTGGATAACATTATAAACTTGATTAAACAAGAGCATGAGAGTCCTAAAATTATTGTTATGGGCGATTTTAATGATGATCCATATAATAAAAGTATGACGCAACTAACCGAAAAACAAGACCTGTTTAATCCTATGAGGACATTGCAATCTCATGACAAAGGTACCACAGTACATTATACGGACTGGAACTTGTTTGATCAAATATTGTTTAGCACCAATTTCTTTGAAAAAAGAAAAGGAGAGCTAACGTATAAAGAAAGTGATATTTTTAATGAGCGTTTTTTACAGGTTTTTAAAGGTAAATATGAAGCCGCACCTTTTAGAACCTATATTGGCAAAAAATACCAAGGTGGTTACAGTGATCATTTCCCTGTGTATATTCTATTAGAATCTTATTAATAAAAAAAGCCTGCAAATTGCAGGCTTTTTTTTACTATAATACTAAAAACTAGTTAGCCGATACTTCTACATTATCTATTTGATATGTTGTTGTAACGCCGCCATCAGCACCTACATATTGGAAAGCTATGTATACAGTTTGTCCTGCATAAGCTGACAAATCAATGTCTCCAGAATTTACAAAGCTATCACCATATCCTCCAGAATTACCTGTTGAATAATTAATACCTGTTAATTCTGTCCAAGTTGCTGTTGTTGGATCTCCAGAACCAGAAAAGTCTGTTGAAATATATGTTGTTAAAGCATCACCGTTGTAATAACCATCCTTTGTTCCAAAATTTAATGTCGCTGAAGTAGATGAAGTTAAATCAATACTAGGTGTTACTAACCATACTTCGTAAGGGTCTTCACTTGAATTATATGCAGATGTTTGTGCATACATATTACTATCATAACTTCTAAATTGGAATACATTGGCTCCTCCATTAACATTGTAATTCGTCCAACCAGCTAAATCAAGATCTTCGTAAGCAGTACCTGACTCAAAATCTTCAGAAAAAACAGCTCCCGTGTTTCCGCTGCCGCCACCGCCAGAGCCTTCTCCACCGATAGATACTTCACTAATTTGAACTGTTGTTGTGATATCGTTTTCTCCTCCTTCGTAAATGAAAGCAAAAGTAACGTCGCCAGAAAGGGCAGATAAGTCTATATCTCCTGTAGACTCGTAATTATTATCGTAATTTCCAGTGTTTTGGTTTAAAGCAGCTATTTCTGAAGCTCCTATTTCTGTCCAAGTAAATGCATCTGGACAATCTGAACCATCAAAATCTGTTGAATAATGTAATGTTAAAGGATTTCCGTTTGAATAAGCATCTGCCATATTGAAGGAGATTATTTTCTCTGTAGCATCATCCATATTAACTGTTGGAGAGATTAGCCAAGCAATATTTTGAGCATCTCCAGAATTATAAGCTGATAATTGTGCATAGTTAACACCATCAAAGTTTCTAATAGAAAACTCTCTTTCACCTGATTCAACATAAGAAATCCACGGTGCTACAATATCTTCATAATCAGGATTACTTCCATAAGAACTCCAATCTTCTGTATATGGTAAACTTTCTGTGCTTATTGTAAAGTTACAATCACCAGAATTTCCACCACCGTTTCCATCGCAACGCTCATCGTTAAAAACTAAGTCTACAGTGTCTCTAATAAACAATTGTTTGCTTGTGTTGTATTGACTAAAAATAGCTGTTATAGATCCTTGTCCTGTTGGCATTGGATAAGCTTTAAAGTCTGCATATCCACTATTTCTCATATCAATTGTAGAATCATCAATACAGCTTTCAATAGCTCTATTTACGGTATTAGTATCGTTTACGTTTGCATATGTTACCGATCCATCTGCATTTCCTGGTACTTGCATGTTGTCTATCTGAACTAAAATATCAATTGGTGTAGAATTATAATCGTCTGGTGTAATAACCATTGGCACTATTGCTACCATTTGTGGAGATCTAGAAATATAATCTGTATAATTAGCTCCTGATATTCTATCTACACTTGAAGCGCCTAAAAGACCTATTTGATAAACACCATTGTAATCGTTTATTGCTAATCCATTAAGGTTTATATAAATTTTACGTCCTGGTTTATATAAATCATAAAGTGAAGGATCGTCAATTCTTATACGAATACCTGCTGTTGGGTTTTCGGCAGCATCTTGAATTATTAATTCTTTAAAAATATTACCTGCTTCGTCATTAGAGATAACATATCCTTCTATGTAATATGAATCATCACCTTCTAAGTTAAAAAGCTCTGAGAACGAAACTACAGCTTGTCCAGATTCATCATAAGCAGTTTGAATACCTGAAATAGTATTGCTTATAGTAATATTTGGCTCTTCAATATTGACGGTTGGAATATCGTAATCGTCATCGTTTACACATGATGTCATAAATGAAAAAAGCATTAATGACAACAAGCTTAAAATTTTTGTTGTTTTCATAATATTTGAAGTTATATTTTTCATAATCATTTTTTTTTAAAATCTAAAGTACACATTTACAAAGTAAGTAGCTCCTCTTCCATACCAATATTTTGATCCAAAAACTTTGGTTCCGTTGGAAGCATCATCTCTTAATTGTCTATAGTTAGCATTTCTTCCTTGTTCAAAACCACCTGTTTTAAAGACTTCGTCTAATAAGTTGTTTACACTTGCAAAGAATCCTATATAATAATCATCTACCTTCCAAGATTTCCCTCCAATTAAGTTTACTGTAAAGTAATCATCAAATTCTTCTTGTTTTAATAATTCTCTTGCTAAACCTTCATCATAGTCATCAAATGGAATTTCTGTTAAAAATGTTCCAGTTTCAGCATTAAAAACAGAATCTTCAGGGTCTAAATAAAAGTTTTTAGTTCTTGTTAATGGAGCGACATCTACATAAGTGTTAGTAAAGTAATTTACAGTTGCACCAAACCACCAGTAATCTGGATCGCGATATTCAAAACCTATAGATGTTGCTGTTTGAGGTCCGCTAGCTAGTTTATAATCTTTTAAATACGATTCTCCAAAGTTTACTCTATTCTCATTAGAAGTTAAGTATAAATTGGGGTTATTATCGTAAGTAAAGTTACCAACAGCTGCTGCACCTTTTAATTTAAAGGTAGGTAACACTTGTGCTTCTATTCCTAATTCTGCACCTAAGTGTCTTTTATCAACTCCTTGAAGAATTTCGTTAACAAATTCGCTACTGTCTTCAAAACCTACAACACCATCTGCATAATAGAAAGAAATTTCGTTAGCATCTTGAATTTTGGTGTAATATCCTGTAAGCTTTGCTTGTATTGACGGCGATCTGAAAATGTAACTCGCATCAAAAGACATAATTTTTTCTTCTGTAATATCTGGAACAATGCTGTTATTTACCCTTGCATTTGAAAAGGTGTTTCTTAAGTTAGGTGCTTTGGTAACATAGCCTCCATTAAGTTCTAACAAATGTTTTCCTGTTATTTTGTAGGTTAAACCTCCTTTTCCTCCAAAACCAGTAAAGGATACTTCATCACTTTTCCCAAAGGAATTATTTGGATTGGCTCCGTTTTGGTATAATCCTTCTCTGTAATACTGTGTTCCTGTTATACTACCTGATAAATAAAAGTCAATATTCTTATACTTAAATTGTGCTTGGGCATATCCAGAAATTACATCGGCATGCAGGTTGTAGTTATATTTAAACTTATCTCCAACACCAACAACTCTAAATGGGTTGTTCATATCACTTTGCTGTGTATTTGGGTTAGTTTCAAAAGAATCAATATCTAAATAACCGTTACCTCCTAAAAGATCTAAAACTTCGGCAAAGTTTTCCGACTTTAAGTTTTTATATGTAACACCAGCATTTAAAATAATGTTCTCGTTAATTTCAGAAGTTAAAATAGAATTGGCTGTAAATTGTGTATCGTCATTTCTATCTTCATAAAGAATATAAGTAGAATGTCCGCCTACATTATCTAAATTATGAAGATACATATTATTCCAATCTACCTGTCCATCATTAATAAACTCTTGCTCCCATAAATAGGCTTGTGCATAGTTAGGTCCTGCATCTTGTCCTACCCAAAAACTTGGTAACTTTTGGTAATATGCTGGACTAGGGTTTTGACCACCACCAACAGCAATACCATTGTCATTTAATCTAGTACCGTTATAATCTAATCGACTATTTCCAATTTTACCAAACTGAAGTCCTACATTTGTATTAAGCTTGGTTTTATCTGTAATATCCCAATAATGGTTAAGCATAAAGATAGGCTCTTCTATTTCTTTAATTCTAGAGTTTCTCTTTTCACCATCTTGCCACCCCCAATATTCGTTATATCTGATGTCTTTTAAATCATACACCTCTTGCGTATTAGGTGATGACTTTCCTCTTCTAGTAGGTGCATACATCGTTGTAAAATTAATAGCATGATTTTCTCCTATTGTTTTTTCAATAGAAGCAAAGAATGAATTGGCATCATATAATGTACCGTCTTGGTATCCTTCGTTACCCCAGCGTCTTCCAGCTGCAAAGGCCATGGACCATCCCTTTTCTAACTGCCCTGTTGCATAACTTGCTATTAATCTATTAGTATAACTCCTGTTAGAAGATGAATACGTTAATCGTCCTCCTTCACGGTATCTAGAAGCCCTTACATTTAAATTGTTTGTTCCTAAAATACCGCCAAAATTATATTCAGAAGGTTTTAGTCCTGTGGTTAACTCTTGATTTCGAAGTACATCATTTAAACCTCCCCAATTACTCCATTGTGGGCGACCATTGTACATTTTGTTCATCTCGATTCCATTAATCAAAACCGAACCATTTTCAGAATCTAAACCTCGCACTCTAAAAAAAGATGAGCTAAACTCGAAAGCGGCTGTACGTTGAAAAACATCTTGTGATGATTGTAATAACCCCGAAATATTATCGGCATTACTAGTATCATCATTTAATTCATCATCGGATAAAGTAATTGTAAATAAGTCGGTTTCTTCTACAACTTTATCTAAAGTCATATCCGTTATGTTTAACGTTTTACCTTCATTTACAATAATTGGGTAACGTTTAGACACATACCCATTTTTAGAAATCTGCAATACTTGTTCACCTAAAGGAACTTCTTGAAGAAATTGAAACTCTCCAGATGTATCAGTTGTTGTAGAAACACTAGTACCCTCAATGGTTACTGTTACATCTGGAATAGGCTCATACGAATCTCCTTCTGTTACACTTCCTTTAACCACAGTCTCTTGAGCTGCAGCGGTAAATGTAGCTAGAATTCCAAATAAAAAAATAAATAAACTTTTTTTCATACTTGAATTTATAGTTAATAGTTCTTTTTGCGTTAAATAATCATTATTTAAGGCTTGCAAATTTACATTTTTTATAATAAATATCTACTTTTGGCGCAACATTTGTATGAACATAACACAAACATAACATTCTGATTTAGATGAGAAAACTTAGACTATTTACAACAACTATAATTACATTGCTTGTCTTTGGGCTTCAAGCACAAAACAAAAAAAAGTACATCGCACACACCGTTGCTTTCTACAATCTTGAAAACCTTTTTGATACAGAAAACGATCCTGATAAGTATGATGAGGCAAGTCCTATCATGGAAATGAATGGTGATGTTGAAGAGGTTTACAAGAAAAAAGTCATTAATATGGCCAAAGTTCTTGCCGATATTGGCAAAGAAGTCACACACAACTCTCCTGCTATTATTGGTATTTCTGAGGTTGAAAACATTCACGTTTTAGAAGACGTTGTAAACGACCCACAATTAGTTGATAAAGATTACGGTATTGTACACTACGATTCTCCAGACGAACGTGGTATTGATGTGGCTTTAATATATCAAAAAGCGTTGTTTACGCCATTACATACAAGTAGTCACGAATTAGTTTTGTACGATGACAACTCTACAGAACGAGATTACACAAGAGACCAATTATTAGTTAGTGGTAAATTAGACGGCGAAATGATTCATGTTATTGTTAACCACTGGCCATCGCGAAGTGGTGGAGAAGCAAGAAGCAGACCTAAGCGTGTCGCTGCAGCAAAGTTGAGTAAAAAACTAGTAGATTCGTTACAAAACAATGACCCTTACGCAAAAATATTTGTTATGGGAGATTTTAATGATAACCCTACAAATGATAGTTTTACAAAGGTTTTAAAAGCTAATGATGAAGATAAAGAAGATGTTGGCTTTAAAGGCATTTATAACCCTTATTACAGTATGTTTAAAAAAGATGGTTTAGGAACTACTGGTTATAGAGATTCTTGGAGTTTATTCGATCAAATTCTTGTTAGCCAACCTCTACTAGAAAAAGACTTTTCTTCATATAGATACTACAAAGCTGGGATTTATAATAAAAGCTACCTTGTAAGCAAACATGGCAGATGGAAGGGGTATCCTAAAAGAAGCTTCTCTAATGGACGTTTTGACGATGGATACAGCGATCACTTTCCTGTTTATGTTTACGTTTTAAAAGAAGTAAAAGAATAGTTTGGTTTTATAAAACATAAAAAAGGCGACCAATTAGGTCGCCTTTTTTATTTATAGATTTTTATGCTAACCAAGCATCCCAAGGAATTCGAGATAAGAACAATACTAATGCAATAGTGTAAAAAATGGCAATAGTATTAAACTTGGTTTTTGAGATTAATTTCTTTTTATGCTTGGAATAAGCTATGGTAATTAGAGCAATCGCAATTATATTAATTACAGGATGTTCTATTAAATATAATCTTGCTAACTCGTTTTTCATAATGCCTCCCATACCTAAATCACTAAATAAACTTAATCTTGGCGACACTAAATAAAGAATAATCCCTATTAATAATTGAATATGCGACACAATTAATGTAAAGAGTGATATTCTAAAATCGAAAGCCAGATAATCTTTCCCTTTAGCTCTTTTAACAAGACTATTTATAACCGCAATAAAAAGGATTAACAGCACTAAATATGCCCAATAAGAATGTAATGTTTTAACAATGTCGTACATAATAAATTTAGATTAGTATTTATAATACACAAAGGTAATGAATATAGCCATAAAAAAACCCCTTCAAATTGAAGGGGTTTTAATTCTATTAATCTAATGATTAGAAGTTAAAACGAATACTTGTATTCCACGTTCTTCCATAACCAAAACGTCCATTGTTATTAATGTTAACTCCCTTGTAGTTTTCTTCAGGATTAGCTGAGGCCTGTAAATTTCCGGATACAGACTCTAAATATACCTCATCAAAAACATTATAAACGTTAATTCTAAACTGCAAAGAGTTTTGTTTGTTTTTACCAACTAATATCTTGTAAGAGAAACCAGCATCAAAAGTATCATAAGAAGGCATTGCAATAGTTTCTTCAGTTAAAGAACCTGTTGAATACATATCATTATACCAATTCCATGCACCATCAACACTTAATCTAGGTAAAAACTCATAATTAGCATTAACACCTCCCGTTACTTGTGCTGCACCTCCAACATTGAAATCGTCAATAACAACTTCTGTAGCCGTTCCTACCTCTTCGCCATCGTTATTAAACGTTCTTTGAGTTGCATTATCTTTAAATTTCCACTCTCCTAAAGAAAGGAATCCGTTTACTGATAAATTATCAAATGGATTTGTGAAAACTTCTAATTCAACACCACTATGCACTTGCTTAACACCTTGAGTTTGATAACCTAAATAATCGTCTCCAACCTCACCATTACTATTTACAAGAGTTCTGTTATCCCATGTTGTGTGGTATAAGTTAAGGTTTGCTCTTATTATTTCTCCTCCAAATTGGTAACCTGCTTCAAAACCAGTAATGTTTTCGTTTTCTACTTCAGGATTTAATAATTCGTTTCCTCCTCTATTGTCTTTAAACAGTACATCATGAAAAGGTTGTCTAGAGTAATATCCTGCATTAACAAAAACTTTGTGTTGTTCACCTAATAAATAAGATGCTCCAGCTTTAACATTAAATCCTGGGTTATTAACTGTTTCTGATTCCTCTGACCTTCCTTCTTCAGAAGTATTTAAGAACTCAGTTCTAACATGTGATTGTGTTGAAACAGCACCTTGGAAAAAAGCTGAAAATTTATCTGTAGCATATTCTAATTGCCCAAAAATACCTCCGTAATTGATTTGCTCTTCATAATCATAGCCAAATCTTTGATCATGATCTGTATTTGGTTTAAAGAAAACAGTCCAAGGATTAATTCCTCCAGCCTCAGTTAATTGATAATCTCCGCTATACCCAGAATTAGCAGAAACAGAATTTACTGAAATAAATTCTCTAACATCTCTAAAGTGGATACCGTTATACAAACGCACATCTGCACCAATATTAAAGTTTAAGTTTTCTGTTAACTGGTTGTTATAGTTGGTTACTAAACCATACCAGTTATGATTGTTGTTAGACCCACGAGCATAAGTTACATCACCATTACTATCTGTTCTAGCTTGCGCAAAACTTCCACGCCCCATAGAACCATATAATACAGTTGATAATTCAGATTTATCATTAATAGTCCAATCCCAACTTAAGTTGGCTACTGGTTTGTGGTAAATATTTCTTCCACCAGGGTATACATTCCCACCTCCATGTAATGTATTTGAACTATTAACTCCTGAAAAATTCCAAGAATTGTAACGTCTTCCATTTTCTAAAAAGTCGCTTATAGCTCCACTTCCTGCAGCCGCATGCCATTGTGGCGCTCCAGTTAAAAGAAAATTTAAAGAGTGTTTCTCTGTTGGCTGATATCCAACAGATATGAAATAAGTTTGACCTTGACCATCTGTATAATTAACATATCCATCTCCTTGCCAATGACCTAATAATGCAGAAAAAGACCATCCTTTTTCTCCAACACCTGTAGAATAATAAGCTGTAGATTTAAGATAGTTATCGTTTCCAACCATTTGCTGAACAAAACCACCTTCTTTTCTATCTATGGTTTTTGTTACAATGTTAACTGTACCACCAACAGAAGAAATGGCTAGTTTAGAAGCGCCTAAACCACGCTGTACTTGAATGGCGTTTGCAACATCCATAACACCAGACCAGTTAGACCAGTACATTCTACCATCTTCCATACCATTAATTGGCTGCCCATTCAATAAAAAAGCTGTGTTTGTTTGGTCGAAACCTCTTAAAAACATTTGACCATCACCAAAACCACCAGCCTTTATATTCTGTACAGAAGGCGTTGATTTTAACACTTCTGGTAAATCCCAGTTTCCAGCTTTCTCCTGAATTTCAGAAGCTTTAATTGTAGACACCGCGATAGGAGTCTTTCTATCTTCTGCTAAATCGATAACTCCAGATCCAATAATAACAATTTCGTCTAAAGAGTTGTCTGGCGTTAATGTGATAGAACCTAAATTCGTATCGCCATCAAAAGATACGGTTACTTTACCGTAACCTACATATGATACCACAACTTCTCCTGAAGTAGCTTCAGTAGTTATGGTAAAATTTCCATCAAAGTCGGAAGACACTCCGTTTGAAGTCCCTTTCTCAACAATGTTTGCACCTGGTAATGGCGCATTCATTTCGGCATCCATTACAGTACCAGTTACTGTACTTTGTGCCATAGAAAAAGCAGTAAACATAAACGCTACTGCCACAAAAAATCTAGTAATGTTTCTCATTTTTATAAAAAGATAATTGGTTTTAATTCTCGGCAAAATTACGCAACTCTTTCAAATATATATATTACGTAATTGTTAATTATGCGCGCATATTATTCCTTACTTTACTAATAAGCAAGTTACACATACTAACGACTAATTATCAGTCGTTTAAACAATTTAATTAACAAAGATGTTAACAGCTTAATTGTTGGCCTTGTAGAATTTTATAAGGTTTAGTGTAGAACTGTCGTGTTTACTTACAGCATCTTGTTGCAAATCTTTAAGGATTTCTCCAGCAAGTTGCTTTCCTAGTTCGACTCCAAATTGGTCATAACTAAAAATATTCCAAATAACACCTTGTACAAAAATCTTGTGCTCGTATAATGCGATAAGTTTTCCTAAGCTCTCTGGAGTTAATTTGTCTATAAACAGCGTGTTTGTTGGCTTGTTACCTTCAAATACTTTATATGGTGCTAATTTCTCAATTTCCGATTTTGACAAGTCACTTCCTTCAAACTCTTGCATTACCTCTGCTTTAGTTTTCCCATTCATTAAGGCTTCGGTTTGGGCGATAAAGTTTGATATTAGCTTGTCTTGATGATCTTGGTTACCGTATAACGATTTTGCAAAACCAATAAAGTCTGCTGGAATTAATTTGGTACCTTGATGTATTAATTGAAAGAAAGCGTGTTGTGAGTTTGTTCCTGGTTCACCCCAAATTATAGTGCCTGTTTGGTAATTTACTTTACTTCCATTTCTGTCAATATACTTCCCATTACTTTCCATAATACCTTGCTGAAGATATTTAGCTAGTTTCCCTAGATATTCGGAATAAGGAATAACGGCTTCACTTTCTGCATGAAAGAAGTTGTTATACCAAATGGTTAAAAGCCCTAAAACAACAGGAATGTTTTTATCGAACGATGTATTTTTAAAATGCTCATCCATTTTATTGGCACCAGATAAAAGACTTTCAAAATGTTGATAGCCTAACGATAAACTTATTGAAAGACCTACAGCACTCCATAACGAGAATCGTCCGCCAACCCAATTCCACATAGGAAAGATATTGTCTTTTTCTATACCAAATTCCTGTACTTTTTCAAGATTAGTAGAAACGGCAACAAAATGCTTAGCTATAGCTTCTTCTGAAGCGTGTTGTAAAAACCACGCCCTAATGGTATTGGCATTAGATAAAGTTTCTTGTGTTGTAAATGTTTTAGAAACAATAACAAAAAGTGTGGTTTCAGGATTAATTTTTTTAATGACTTCGTTAACATGGTCGCCATCCACATTACTAACAAAATAGGTTGTTAAGTTGTTTTTGTAATACTGAAGCGAATCCACAACCATGGCTGGCCCTAAATCGGATCCACCAATACCAATATTTACAACATGTGTAAACGGTTTTCCAGAATATCCTTTGCGTGTTCCATTAACAACATCTTCGGTAAAGGCTTTAATTTTATTTTTCACCTTGTAAATCTCAGGCATAACATTTTCACCATTTACAAGGAATGTGTCACTTTCTTTGGCTCTTAGTGCTGTATGAAGCACCGATCTATTCTCTGTTTCATTAATTTTTTCACCAGAAAAATAGGCTTCTATAGCTTTGTCTAACTTAACCTCTTTGGCTAATTCTTGTAATAACTCTAGAGTCTCGTTGGTGATTCTATTTTTAGAAAAATCGACCAAAAAATCTTCCCAAGTAATGGTCATTTTTTGAGCTCTATCGGCATCTTGTGCAAATAGCTCTTTTAGGTGTAATTCTTTTACTTGGTTGTAGTTGTTTTCAAGCTTTTTCCATGCTTGAGTTTGGGTTGGGTTAGTGTTTGGTAAAGCCATGTAATTTATTAATACGCTTGAGTAATAAGATTGGTTTCTTGACTATCGTCTAAAAGTAGTTCTTCCTCGAAAGGAATGTTATCTAATTGAGATTTAATAGGTGAAATAAATTCTAGATATTGTGCTTTTAGGCTATCGGAAATAGGTTTAGCTTCTGGTAGTTTTTGTTTAAAAGGATCCACTTGTCTGCCATTTTTCCAAAAACGGTAACACACGTGTGGCCCTGATGTGTTTCCTGTCATTCCTACTAATCCTATAACATCGCCTTGCTTAACAAAGTCGCCTACTTTCACCTTGCGTTTACTCATGTGAAGGTATTGTGTTGTATACACCGAATTATGCTTTACTTTAACATAATTTCCGTTACCTCTTGTATAACTTGATTTTATAACGGTTCCGTTGGCTGTTGCCATGATTGGTGTTCCTACTGAAGCTGCAAAATCTGTTCCTTTATGTGGACGAATACGGTTACCGTAAAGTGCAATACGGCGTCTTAAGTTATAGCGAGACGAAATACGACTAAACTTAACTGGCGCTTTTAAAAAGGCGCGGCGTAAGTTTTTAGCGTCTTCATTAAAATAATCTACAATGCCTTTTGCGCTATCGGTTTCAAATTCGAAAGCATAAAAAGGTTCTGCTTTGTGTTCAAAATAGGCTGCTTTTATTTTACCTATGCCTGCATAAACAGAATCGTCTATGTATTTATCTTCATAAATAACTTTAAAGCGATCGCCTTTTTGAAGGCGTCTAAAATCTATGGTCCATGCATAAATATCATCCGCTAGTTTATAGGCTAACCTTTGACTTAACCCTTTTTCTTCTAAAGTTTGAGAAATACTACTGTTAATTACTCCAGAAATTTCTTTCTCGACAAAATTGATAGGCTTTCGGCTCTTGTAAGTGTGAATAGAGTCTTGGAAGTTAATTACAACATACTCTTCTTTGTTAGGCTGATAGATGAAGCACTTAGGCTCTTGAAGCGTATCTTTAGAACAAAGTAATGTGTAAGGTTTTCCTATTTGGATAGATCTAATATCGAACCCTTCTTTGGCTTGTTCTGCTATTTGATAAATTTTTGGGTAACCCAATTTGTTGCGCTCCATAATAACGCCAAACGTATCGCCAGAACGTACGGTGTCTCGTTTAACAGTAAAATCGTTTAAGTTAAACCCAAACTCGTAAATATCTTTTGGTTGGGCTACTGCTAATTCTTCGGTGTTTTTAATTTGGGGCTCTTGGTCTTGTTTACAGCTTGCTATAAATGTAATCACTAATATAGCTAAACATTTTCTCCCCAATGCTTTAATTCGTCTTCTGTCCATAAATCTGGAAAAAATATTCTTCTTTGATATTTTGGGTGCATGTATTTTACCCATTCACTTCCTCCTGTTGCTTCTGCTGTTTCGCCATTAATATTTAAATAATGGTTTGCAGTATTATAATGTGCCATAACCCATTTTATATTTACAGTATAATCGTAATGGCGCATGGCTTTAATTAATTTTTCATCTTCTTTAACACTACTAGGCAACGCTTTAAACTTTGTCCATAAGTTATTTGTGTTATAGAATTTCGCAAATCTAATAAATTCCTCTTTGTATTTTTCTTCAAAAACTGTTAATAAATAACTTTTTTTGCCTGTTTTGTAGTCTTTTCCAGCAGCTTGCCAGTATAAATGTTCAAAAGCATGCTCGAAAGAGGTATTTCTATCTATGGTTTCTCTAAATCTATTATCAATTAAATTGATAAGCTCTGTTGAAGCAAATTCTATTTTTCGGTATTGTGCACTTTGGAATCCACTGGCTGGTGTAAGTGTTGTTCTAAACTTATTGTATTGTTCTACTTCCATACCATCTTTCATAATATTAAATGAGGATGTTAGCATATCGAAATAGCGACTAATTCGCATAAGTTTTTCTGAGAAAAAATCAACGGTTAATTCGTCATGATTGGCTACTTGATCTATTTCCCAAAGAATCATTTTAAACAACAATTCGTTAATTTGATGGTACATAATAAACACCATCTCGTCTGGCAACACAGATCGTTGTGTTTGTAAGTCCAACAAGGCATCTGTTTGAATGTAATCCCAATAGTTGATAGGCTTACTGTATAGTAAGCCTTCTAAATGGGTCTCTAAATCTTGACCTATTTTGTCGTATTTATCTTTTAGTTGATTAGTTATGTCTTTATTCATTTAATTTTTAACTAAAATTTTAAACGGATGTTTTAACCCTTTAAAAGCATCTAAATCTGCTCGTAGCGAGCCTACCGCTAAATCAGCTTTTATACGCAAAGGTACTCTATTTTTATCGTTAGAAACCCAAAGCGTTAGACTTTCTTCTTCTTTGAAAACTCTTCCTGCCATTACATATGGTCTAAATTTTAAGGCATTTACTTTACCAAAATTAGTAGATATGGTTTCCTCGCCAAGGTATTTAATTTTAAATCCATAGTTTTCTTTATCGAAAAACATGTTCACAAAAACCTCATCGCCAATTTTCAAATCTGTCACCTCTAATTGATTCCGTAAATAATAGAAAGTAGACACCATATCTTGAACATTTGGCTCTGTTTCTATAACCGATTTCTGCCTGTGTTTTTTATCATTTATGTAGGCTTTTTGTACCTCTTGATCAAAATGAATTACAATATCTTTGGTATGGCCACCTTCATCTATATCTCGTATAAATTTATAAGGCACTATAGTATTTTTATCGAAATAACTCTCGTAACGGTCTTCTACTTTAAAAAACCATTTAATAGCACCTGTTGTCCAACCTTTTCCTACAACATGATATACTGGCGTCCCTTTATAAGTTTTGTCTTTTACTTCTAAAGTGGCTTCTCCAGCTTTTAAAAACCCACTATAGCTCATTTCAAAACGAAACCATTCGCCTTCTTTAAATGCCGATTCGCTTTGGGCAAACACCCCTTGAAAAGAGATTGACATTACTAGTATTATGAGCAGATTTTTTTTCATGTTTTTTTGTTTGTAAGTGTAACTATATGTTTTAATAGAGATCTATTTTTAGTTATAAATTACAATTACTGTTCCAAAAGTATTAAAACAAAAAAACTCCATCAAAAATTGCGATGGAGTTTTTACTAATATACTTGTTAATTATATGTTATAACGTCCCGCGCTTTTCTTGCTCTCTTTCAATAGATTCGAAAAGTGCTTTAAAGTTTCCAGCACCAAAGCCTCTTGCTCCCATACGTTGAATGATTTCGAAAAACAGGGTTGGTCTATCTTCTACTGGTTTGGTGAAAATTTGTAACAGATACCCTTCTTCATCGGCATCTATCATAATACCTAAACCTTTTAATTTTTCAATATCTTCTCTAAGCTCATGATCAAACTCTTCTAACCTACCTGGTACAGCTTGATAGTAGGCTTCTGGCGGATGCGATAAAAACTCTACACCTCTAGCACGTAAATCGGCAACTGTTTTTATAATATCGTCTGTTGCTACAGCTATGTGTTGTACACCTGGACCTTCGTAAAAATCTAAATACTCTTCAATTTGTGAGCGTTTTTTACCTTCGGCTGGCTCATTTATTGGGAATTTAATGCGTCCATTGCCATTACTCATTACCTTACTCATTAAAGCTGAATATTCGGTATGGATTTGCTTATCGTCAAACGATAGGAAATTAACAAAGCCCATCACATCTTCGTACCATTTTACCCAAGTATTCATTTCGCCCCAACCTACATTACCAACCATGTGGTCTATAAATTTTAGCCCTACAGGTTCTGGGTTGTAGTCTGATTCCCATTTTACAAATCCTGGCATAAACTGCCCGTTATAGTTTTTACGCTCTACAAACATATGTACGGTTTCGCCATAAGTGTATATTCCGGCACGAACCACTTCGCCATGTTCATCCTTTTCTACGGTTGGCTCCATAAATGATTTAGCACCACGTTTGGTGGTTTCTTCGTAAGCACTTCTAGCATCTTCTACCCAAAGCGCTACAACTTTAACTCCATCGCCATGTTTTACAATATGGTCGTTTATTGGGTGTTTTGAATTTAAAGGTGTCGTTAACACCAAACGTATTTTATCTTGTTTTAACACATAAGATACGGTTTCCTTACTACCTGTTTCCAGTCCTTTGTAAGCGTACGATTGAAACCCAAAAGCCGATTTGTAAAAATGTGCTGCTTGTTTGGCGTTACCAACGTAAAACTCGACGTAGTCGGTTCCTAAAAGCGGAAGAAAATCTTCGGCGCCTTCAAATATTTTTTCTAATCCGTAGTTTACTGATTCTATATTCTTGCTCATATTTTATGTTTTAGAGAGAAGAGAAAATAGAGAAAAGATATGAGACTTATAGTTTGTTTTGAAAACTCATGGTCATCTTTTGAAATTCTGCTATTTTATCTTCAAGTTTATTTAATTGTTTTCTAGCCCTGATTGAGGCAGTTTGTTGGAGCTCTTTTGTTTTTAGATTCTGTATTTTAGTTCAGAGTGAAAAAAAAACAAAAAGCGACTGCCGAAAGCAGGATTAGCTTCTTATTAATATATTATTCCAACCAAGATTTAAAATAATCTTCGTCGGCTATTGTTAATGCGTCTTCTGTTACTTGTAAAGGTTTAAAAGTATCTACCATAACGGCCAATTCATCTGTTTTTACTTTACCAATACTTCTTTCGGTTGCCCCAGGATGCGGCCCATGAGGTATTCCCGCTGGATGTAATGAAATGTGACCTGCATCGATATCGTTACGACTCATAAAATCGCCATCTACATAATACAATACCTCATCGCTATCAATATTGCTATGATTGTATGGTGCTGGAATGGCTTCTGGATGATAATCGTATAGCCTTGGCACAAAACTACATACCACAAAGGCATCGGTCTCGAAAGTTTGATGTACTGGTGGCGGTTGATGTACACGACCTGTTATGGGTTCGAAATCGTGAATTGAAAAAGCGTATGGATAGTTGTAGCCATCGTAACCTACTACATCAAACGGGTGTGTGGCATAAACCATTTCAAAAATATCGTCTTGTTTTTTAACCTTCATTAAAAAATCGCCCGTTTCGTTGTGGGTTTCCAGTTCTTGGGGTTGACGCAAATCGCGCTCGCAAAACGGTGAATGCTCCAACAACTGCCCAAACCAATTGCGATAGCGTTTTGGCGTATAAATTGGGCGACGGGATTCTACAATAAATAATCGATTATCTTCTGTATCGAAATCTATTTTATAGATAATTCCTCTTGGCACTAACAAATAGTCACCATATTTAAAGTCGAGGTTTCCTAAGTGGGTTCTCAACTTACCGCTACCACGATGTACAAAAATAAGTTCGTCGGCATCGGTGTTTTTATAAAAATAGTCCTTGGTTGATTGTTTTGGTGCTGCAAGAATAATACTACAATCGCTGTTGGTTAGTACTGTTTTTCGACTTTCTAAGTAATCGTTTACTTGCGGAATTTTAAAACCGTGTAGTCTATAGGATTGTATGTGATTTGCTTTGGCAATTTTTGGTGCAACACTGTATTGTTTTTTTATGTCTTTAACTTGTGTTGGCCTATGTTCGTGGTACATATTAGTAGACATCCCATCAAACCCGATGGTTCCAAATAGTTGTTCGTAATATAAACTACCATCTGGTTTTCTAAATTGTGTGTGTCGTTTATGAGGGATTTCTCCTAATTTATGATAAAAAGGCATGCTGCTTTATTTTAATTTGAAAATTAACTAGTTAGCACTTTTTTTTACTGTAAAGCACTATGTATAAAGATACAAAATATGAAACTTATTCAGGGTTTCTCTTGATAAGAAAATGTAAGTGAAGTAATAAGTCTTTCCAATAGAGTTTCATGCTTTCAAATATGCAAATTTTTAATTGAATTATCAAATACTGCACTAGCTAGAACCAAAACCCTAAATTAAAAAAGAAATGATTTTCTTTTATTTCTGGAGACCACGTGTATTTAAGCTCGATAGGTCCTAAAAAAGTTTCGAAAGCATAACCTAAGGCATAACCTGTATATTCTGGTGCTGAGAACCATTCGCCTGTTGAGAATATATCATCTTCTACATTAGCAATGTTTGCTGCTATATTGATATGGTGCTTTTTAAAGAGTTCGTAATCTAACGTTAGGATACTATTTACATAGCTATCGCCTGTAATTGACAGGAAATCGTACCCATAGAATGGCTCAAAATTGTTTATAAAGTTATTACCATAGCCACCTAAGGTAAAGTTTAAATATGGATTTTCATCTTCGCCAATTCTAAACCCGCCCTTTGCTGTTAAATTGGCTGTGAATTTGCTTGAAAAACTATGCGAATATCCCATTGTGGCTTTGGCTATAGAAAACTCTGAAAACGAATTACTATAATCTGAAGAATATAGATACAAATGAAAATCGCCATTAAAGTAAAAGCCGTTATTAGGAAAATACTTGTTATCGTACGTATCAAACTTCAAACCCCCAAACAAGCTTAGGTAATCGCTATTTTCAAATACTGTTTCCTTATCGTTAGAGTTTGACAAAATAGTTTCTGTGCTTACCTTAAGTTTTTTATGTTCTGCGCCTAATGTTAAAGAAAAATCTTTTCTGAATAGTGTTTGCAGATAAAATTGATTGGTAAAGTCGTTTAATTTCATATCAAGCTTATTAACTCCAGAAGTGTTGTTATCAGGGAAAACACTAGCACTTGGTGTTTCATCTTTAAACCTATTAAAACGCGACCTTATACCTAAGCTCCAATAAAAGCCTTTATCTATATAATACTCAAAATTGTATCTAATATTATCGCCAAAAATAAAATCGATTGAAGCTACGTCGTTTCCAAAAAATAACTGCTTTCTAGTGACATTTATTAAAGCGGCACTTTTATAAAGATCGTCGTAATGAACCCCAAACTTTAAAAATGTTTTTTTAGAGCTTTCTTTAAGGTTAAAATCTACATTGTACTCATTTTCTTTTCCTGTAGTATGAAAACTATAGGCTACATCTTCGAAGTTATTTGTTGCTGCTAGATTATTAACGCCATCTAAAAAGGTTTCAAACTTTATTTTATCGCCAGGGCGAAATTTAAATTTCCCTAACACAAAAGCTCTAGAGTACTTTTCATTCCCGTGGATATTAATAGCATTTATTATTATACTATCAACAGGTTTTATAGGTGGTTTCTTTTTCAAGGGAGACACCTGTTTTTGCTTCAACTTTTTTAATTGGTCTATTTTTTCAATAGTTGCATATTCCCCATTTGTAATAATATGTCTTCCCTCATCAAAAGATACAACCGTGTAGCCTTCTATATCTGGTTTTATATATATGTCTGTTAATTGCGACTTTTTCTTCATCGCTTTTATGGTGCGATAATTATTTATTTGAAGTAAAATATCGGGCGCCGATTTTAGTTCTTCTCTTGTCGCTAAATCATCTTGAACATCGACTCCTATAATAACATCCATACCTTTATCTTTTAATAACTCAATAGGATAGTTATTAACTACACCGCCATCAATAAGCATTCTTCCTTCTATATTTACGGGTTGAAATAATGATGGAAACGCGCCGCTTGCCGTAATGGCTAGAGGCAAGCTGCCGTGGTCTAAAATAACGGCTTCTCCAGTTTCAATATCTGTCCCAATACAGAAAAATGGAATGGGAAGCTCTTCAAAATTTTCTATTTGACTTACATGAAGTGTTAACTTAGAAAGTAAGCTTAACATATTTTGACCTCTAGATAGAGCCGAAGGCAAAGACAGTTTAAATTTATCGAAAGGTAATGTTATGGCATATTTTTCTGAGTTATCTCTTTCGTAAAATGTTTTTGCTTCTCGGGGTAATTCGTCGTTTATAATTTTATCAAAATCAACATTATTGAATATAGAGTCTATCTCTTTTCCGGAATATCCCGAAGCATATAAAGAGCCTACAATAGCTCCCATGCTTGTTCCAGCAACATAATCTACTTTTACCCCAAGGCTATCAATTACTTTTAAAACACCTATATGCGCTAATCCTTTTGCTCCACCACCGCTTAACACTAAGCCAACTTTTTGAGATGTTGTTTGCTCTTTTTGGGAAAACATTGCCAAATGGGTTAAAATGAATAAAATGGCTAAAAGTCTTTTCATTTGTTATGGTAGTAGTTATAAATAATGTTTGCTTTGTGTTTTCCTACAACGTCTTCTAATTCATCTAATTTAGCATTAGAAACACGTTTTACCGATTTAAAAGTTTTTAATAATTCAACAACTGTTTTTTCGCCAATGCCAGATATGGTTTCCAACTCTGTATTTAAAGCATTTTTACTACGCCTATTTCTATGGTGTTCTATACCAAAACGGTGTGCTTCATTACGTAACTGTTGAATAATTTTAAGAGTTTCACTTTTTTTATCTAAATATAAGGGAATTGGGTCATCTGGATAAAATAATTCTTCCAAACGTTTCGCAATTCCGATGATTGCAATTTTCCCTCTTAACCCTAAGGCATCTAAACTTTTTAAAGCCGAAGACAATTGTCCTTTTCCACCATCAATAATAATTAATTGAGGTAAGGGTTTTTCTTCATCAAGTAGCCTTTTGTAACGCCTATAAACAACTTCTTCCATGGAAGCAAAATCGTCTGGACCTTCTACTGTTTTTATATTAAAATGACGGTAATCTTTTTTACTTGGCTTGCCATTTTTAAACACCACACAAGCTGCGACAGGGTTTGTGCCTTGAATATTAGAGTTATCGAAACATTCAATATGTCTTGGCTCTTCATGCAAGCGTAAATCGGCTTTCATTTGCACCATAATTCTATTGGCATGTCTGTCGGGATCGGTTATTTTTACTTGTTTAAAACGCTCCATACGATAATATTTTGCGTTTCTTAACGATAAATCTAAAATGTGTTTTTTATCGCCTAATTTTGGCACAGTAACTTTTATATCACTACTGACATCAACTTTAAATGGCACAAAAATTTCTTTGGATTTTGAATTAAACCGCTGTTGTAATTCGGTAATAGCTAATTGCAAAAGTGCTTCGTCTGTTTCTTGAAGTTTTTTCTTTATTTCTAAAGTATGCGACCTAATTATAGAACCATAAGATATTTGTAAAAAATTAACATAACCATAGCTTTCATCGCTAACAATACTAAACACATCTACATTGCTAATTTTAGGATTTACAATAGTTGATTTTGCTTGATAGTTTTCCAAGACCTCTATCTTTTCCTTTATTTTTTGGGCTTCTTCAAACTGCATCTCTTCAGCAAAACGTTTCATTTGCGCTTTAAATTGATGTAATGAGTCTTTAAAATTCCCTTTTAAAATTTCTCGAATTGATGCAATGTTATTATGATATGCCACCTCAGTTTCTAAACCTTCGCAAGGACCTTTACAATTTCCTAAATGATACTCTAAACACACCTTATATTTCTCTGCGTCAATTTTTTCTTGAGCCAGATCGTAATTGCACGTTCTAAGTTGAAATAATCCTCGGATTAAATCTAACAACGTGCTTACAGTTTTCATACTCGTGTAAGGCCCAAAATATTCGCTGCCATCTTTTATAATCCGTCGCGTAGAAAACACTCTAGGAAACCGTTCTTTTTTTATGCAAATCCACGGATACGATTTATCGTCCTTAAGTAGTACATTATAACGTGGTTGGTATTTTTTAATCAGGTTATTTTCCAGAAGTAAAGCATCGGTTTCAGTATCAACAACAATATGTTTTATACTAACAATTTTTTTGACTAGTACTTTGGTTTTCCCGTAATCATGTTGCTTATTAAAATAAGAACTAACACGCTTTTTTAAATTCTTGGCTTTTCCCACATAAAGTATCGTATCATTTGAATCAAAAAATTGATACACACCTGGCTGATTTGGCAAGGTTTTTAATTGTACGTCAAGCGATGTTTCTCCCATTATTTCAAAGGTAATTATTTTAATGCATAGCCCTAAAAAATTAGTGAAATTTTATGGCTTCAAATTTGGTAAATTCATTACTTTTCGCCACTTTTTTAATACTAAAAAAACAATGATGCAAAAACCCATTATAGGTCGTGTAGATATCGTAGATTTCCCTAGCTTAGGACTGTTTAATATCGATGTGAAAATCGATACTGGCGCTTATACATCGGCTATTCACTGCTCAAAAATCATTGAGGAAAACAAGACCTTAAAATGTACGTTTTACAGTAAAGGACACCCTAATTTTAGTGGTGAAGAAGTTACCTTTACCAATTACTCTAAAACCGATGTAAAAAGTAGTAATGGGTACAAAGAAAATAGGTTTAAAATTAAAACTGACATCGTTATATTTGGTAAAACATATGCAATTAACTTAACTTTAAGCACACGAGACGACATGAAATTTCCTGTCCTTATAGGGCGACAGTTTTTAAGCAAGAAATTTCTTGTTGATGTTAACAAACAAAACTTATCACATAACACGCGTTAAAAATGAACATTGTTATTCTCTCTAGAAACTCCCATTTGTATTCCACCCAACGTTTGGTTGAAGAAGGGCTTCATCGCGGTCATGACGTAGAAGTTATCGATCCGCTTAAATGCGAAATCATTATTGAAAAAGAGCAACCTAAAATCTATTACAAAGACCGTTATTTAGATTATGTAGATGCTATTATTCCACGTATTGGCGCTTCTGTTACTTTTTATGGTTGTGCTGTTGTAAGACAATTTGAAATGATGAATGTGTTTACCACGGTTACTTCTGATTCTATTGTGCGGTCACGAGATAAATTACGAAGCTTACAACGTCTTACCAAAGCGGGTGTAGGCATGCCAAAAACCGTATTCACTAATTACTCTAGAGATGTAGAAGAAGTTATTAATTCGGTTGGTGGAACACCTGTTATCATAAAGCTTTTAGAAGGCACCCAAGGGTTAGGTGTTGTTTTAGCTGAAACAAAAAACGCTGCCGAATCTGTTTTAGAAGCCTTTAATGGGTTACAAGCTAGAGTTATTGTTCAAGAATACATAAAAGAAGCCAAAGGCGCCGATTTACGTGCTTTAGTAGTAGACGGACAAGTTGTTGGCGCTATGAAACGACAAGGAAAAGACGGGGAATTTCGTTCTAATTTACATCGCGGTGGTTCTGCTAAAATTGTTAAACTTAGTGAAGACGAACTTAAACTAGCTATGAAAGCTTCCAGAGCACTAAAACTTCCTGTTTGCGGTGTTGACATGTTACAATCGGAACGAGGGCCTTTACTTTTAGAAGTTAATTCTACACCTGGATTAGAAGGTATAGAATCCGCTACAGGACGAAATATTGCTCGTGCGATTATTACATTTATCGAAAGAAATTATAAATGACCTACGAACAAAAGAAAAGCATAACCATATTAGGTAAAGATATTAACGTTGGCGAAAGCCATGAATTAAGTTTTGGCGTTGCTAATTTACACACCTCATCAAGCGTTGATGTACCCGTAATTGTTGAACGTTCTAAAAAACCTGGCCCTGTTGTTTTATTTACCGCTGGTATTCATGGCGATGAAGTAAATGGCGTTGAAATTGTACGGCAAATTATTGCTAAAGGCATTAATAAACCTAAACGTGGCACTATTATTTGTATGCCTGTAATTAATGTATTTGGTTTTGTTAATCTAGAACGTCAATTTCCAGATGGCAGAGATTTAAACCGGGTTTTTCCTGGAAGTAGTAAAGGCTCTTTAGCTAGTCGTGTTGCTCATAAATTAATGAAAGAAATTATTCCCGATGTCGATTTCATTTTAGATTTTCATACAGGCGGATCAGGGCGTTTTAATGCCCCGCAAATTAGACTTATAAAAGACAAACCCGAATTAGACGATTTTGCCCATGTATTTAACGCGCCCTTCGTACTATATTCCAAAAACATAAAAAAAACATTTAGAAACGCTTGCACAAAACTAGGCAAACCTATACTGTTGTATGAAGGCGGGAAATCTTTTCATATTGATGCTCAAGTTACCAATACTGGCGTTAATGGCGCCAAACGTATTTTGAAACATTTTGATATGTTATCGTCAAAATTTAAAACAACAACACCTAAAATAAGTCCTGTATTTATAAGTAATAGTCGCTGGCAACGTGCTAATTTTTCAGGAATGTTTAAGCCTTCGGCTAGAATAAGTTCTAAAGTAAATAAAGGAGATGTTTTGGGTAATATTACCGATCCGTATGGGAAACTCAATCATTTTGTTAAAGCATCACATTCGGGCTATATTATTAATGTGAATGAATCGCCTATTGTCTACCAAGGCGATGCGTTATTCCATATTACAACTAAGCTTAAATAATAACTTATGGCTAGTAAAGCTGAACTTAGAAAAGCCTACAAACAAAAACGACAAGCACTTTCTGCAAGTCAATTAGACGATTTAAGCCTTGACATTGCTAATCAGCTTTTAAAGCTTGATATCTGGGATTATACTTACTACCATATTTTTTTAAGTATAGCAGAACAACGTGAAGTTAATACCGATTACATTCTGAATGTTCTTTCTGGAAAAGACAAAAACATTATTATTTCGAAAAGTGATTTTAAAACGTTTGAAATGACACATGTTTTACTAACAGATGCTACTGTAATTAAAAAAAACCATTATAACATTCCCGAACCTGTTGATGGTATTGATATACCCAACGCTAAAATAGAGGTTGTTTTTGTACCGCTATTAGCTTTTGATAAACAAGGCCATCGCGTAGGTTACGGCAAAGGGTTTTACGACAAGTTTTTATCAAAATGCCGTCCAAACACTTTAAAAATTGGGGTAAGCTTTTTTGAAGCTGAAGACCGTATTGAAAATACCTTTAAAAACGATATTCCTTTAGATTACTGCGTAACGCCAAAACAGGTATATCGGTTTTAATTATAGTATTTTACTGCCTTGTAAGTAATATCCCTTCTTCAGGTAATATTTGTTCTGCTGAACCACCTAGACATGGACCATACATCTCATGATAGGAACTTAATTTTAAATACAACTGGGTATTGTTATTTTTAAGGGTAATAAAAACGTCGCCATTTTGCCCACAAGATACTTTATCCTCATTTATTCCTGTATACATAAACACATAGGTTAGCCCTCCTGAAGAATTTGATCTAAATATGATACCTTCACAGGGAGCATCCTCATCAGACATACTAGTCGTATCTTCTATAACATCTAGTGTGTTAGTATCTACTATAAGATATTTCATAATTAATATATCATTTAAAGTACTGTAATATTCATCATAGACTATTATTTTTTCTGTAATTATAAATGTATATGATTTTCCATTTTGAATACCTACCCAAGTACCAACATAATTATCTAATATATTATTAACATCTTTAATGTAAGTAGTTTCATCTTCAACATTCCCAAAATGATCTACCACCTGCTCTACGGGTATTATTTGAGCTTTGCAGCTTATTGCAAAGAAAAATAACATTGGAATTATTAAAGCTATTGTTTTCATTGTTTTATAAACTCTACGTTTCTAAAATCACTCAACTTTAATTAAATGATTAATTTTTAGCCAACCTATTTCAGGAAAGTTCAGTGCTATTTTTCTGTTATGAAACAAAGATAGCAGAAAAGAAGTAAACTTTAATTTTACCTCTTAACTGCTGTTTTTTATATAGGTTGTTGTGGTTAGTTTTTATTGTTTAATTAAGATAAACTCACCAAAAGGTAATCTATGTGTATTTGGTTGACCTGTAGGAATTGTTACAAAATGTGTGTTGTTTCTAACAATTACCTTAATTTGTTCAGGCGTATTATTAAGTGGGTCTGGTGGTATATGACGTATTTCTAGTTCATAGTCAAAGTAAAAGCGTAAAGGATCTTCAATGGTAACAGAAACACGACGTTCATTAACTGTACAATCGTTGCAAGGCGGAAAATAATTTTTCCCTTTAATGTATGCTCCATTAATTAAATGGTCATAGACATCTATATTATTATCAATATTATTTAAGGTATTTATAACTTCATTACCATTACTATCAATATATTGATATTCTCCATATAGTTCATCTTCGTGATTTGAGATATTCAGCACACTTGAATTATAAGGTACATATTCTTGAATTTTTAAAATTATTTGAAATACTTCATTTCCGTTTGTGTATTTCCACGTGCCAACTAATTTGGTTAAATCACCATCTAAATCTTTATAATAAGCATTATTTATATTAAAACCGTTTGGAGGATTGTATAAAGGTAAAGTTTGAGCTTTACAAGATAGTAATATAAAGAATATTGTTAAAGTTATTAATATGTGTTTCATGGTTTTAAATGGTGTTATTGGCAGTAAACTATTAAATACATCTTAGATTTTTTATACGTATAACTACGTATTTTGCCTAGTATACCACCCAAATACGGCTAAACCATTACGGAAAAACCGTAATCATCTAAAAAACTTTTAAATTAAGCTAAAGATTTAAACCCTAAAACACCAACTTGAAGTAATAAGTGGGAATTATAGGAAATATGTGTAATGTTTAAAAAACTATTCCTTTGAAAACGCTTTTTTATTAAACACAATCAGTAAACCAAAGCCAGTACTAATAGCCACATCGGCGATGTTAAAAACGGGTTCGAAAAAGGTAAAGTATTTACCACCGTAATAAGGGATCCATTCGGGTAGATAGCCTTTCCATATTGGAAAATACAGCATATCCACAACTTTTCCATGAAACAAGGTATCATAGCCGCCTTCTTCTGGTAAAAAACTAGCGATTTGTCCATAACTATCGTTAAAAATAGCCCCGTAAAATACCGAGTCGATTATATTTCCTAGAGCTCCAGCAAAAATAAATGCAACTGAAACCACTAATATTTTAGAGCTTTGCTTTCTTGTAACATCGTATAGCCAATAGCCTATTCCAAAAATGGCTACTACGCGAAAAATAGTGAGAGATAACTTGGCTGTTCTATCAGAAATGAAAGGTATAAAATCGCTAATTTTTGTCCCCCAAGCCATACCATCATTTTCAATAAAATAAATTCGAAACCATTTAAAAATTTCGACATCATCACCAATAACAAAATGTGTTTTAATGTAAATTTTACTCACTTGATCGATAAGTAAAATAATAAATATAAGTAGTATAGATTTCTTTAATGACATGCCTTAAGATTGACAGCAAAAATAGACATATTATTCAGTTTTAGATATAAATATGTCACCATTAATCGAATTTAAAGTTTGTTTAAATACGTTATTAACGATTGTTTTAGATGTTCTATTTTGAGACTTAAAATACGATTGCTCTGTGTACAACGTTTTTATATAAATATTTCCTCGAATGGTATTTATAATTGCGTTTCCCTGCATGTTATTACCATGAAATTGCCCATTAACCAACTCTACAACTACACGGTTAAACCTTCCTTTACAAAACACATTTGCCAAGTCACTTTTTAGATAAACATCTTTTCCTTCAGGCAAACTTATCATCAACTCTAAAGAGATTACTTTATGTGCGGCAAGCTTATCATCAAACACCTTAAATAAAGGCTGAAATTCACTTGAAATATAAAGCGTATCGTTTTTAATTGTTGTAATTAAAGCTAGCTGATTTCCGTACTCGCCTTCAGATTTTAACGTCACTTCTGCTCTTGTAGTATTGGTTGTTTTAACATGTACTTTAAAGCTTTTATTGGCATTTATATTAATGTGCTGAACGTTTGATAAGTCTAATTGACGTTGTATATGTTGTTGTGCTACTAAAACAGGTGAAAAAAACCAGATTAACACATAAATTAAAAACAAAAAGCGCTTCGATAGGGAAGCGCTTTTCATACAATATGTTATTAATAAAGAGATTATTTTTGCATGTTTTTAGCTTCAATACTTAACGTAGCATGTGGCACTAGCAACAAACGTTCTTTTTTAATAAGTTTTCCTGTAACACGACACACGCCGTAAGTTTTATTTTCAATTCGGATGAGAGCATTTTTTAAATCACGAATAAACTTTTCTTGACGAATAGCTAATTGCGAATTAGCTTCTTTACTCATGGTTTCACTACCTTCTTCAAACGCTTTAAACGTAGGAGAAGTATCGTCTGTTCCATTATTTAAATCGTTCATGTAGGCTGATTTGATTAAGCCTAAATCATGTTCGGCTTTATCAATCTTTTCTTGAATAATTTGTCTAAACTCTTCTAAATCTTTATCTGAGTATCTTACGTTTGTATCTGCTGACATAATGTTAATGTTTTTGTATAAACAATTTGGTCGTTACCTCATCAAAGGCAATTTCTATACCATTGTTTACAGAGTCCATAATTTCAAGTTCTTCGGTTAAGGTTTCAGACTTGATATAATCAAGGTTTGTATCTACAGCCTTAACAATATTATCATCTTTTTGAAGTTTCACATCTATGCGATCTGTCACTTCAAATCCTGAATCTTTACGTAAATTTTGAATACGGTTTACGAGCTCACGAGCAATACCTTCTCTTCGTAAATGATCAGTAAGGGTTACATCTAAGGCAACGGTTAACGAGCCTTCGTTAGCTACCAACCAACCTTCGATGTCTTGCGATGTAATTTCCACATCGGCAAGCCCTAAAGTAACATTTTTTCCATTAATTTCAACGTCAATTTCACCATTTTGCTCGATTTTTTTAATATCCTCTGCCGAAAACTGGTTTACCGCACTAGCTATCAGCTTCATATCTTTCCCAAAACGGGGGCCAAGCACTTTAAAGTTAGGTTTTATTTGCTTCACCAAAATATCAGAAGCATCCTCCATAAGCTCAACGTTTTTAATATTAACCTCGCGTTTTATTAAATCGGCAACCGCCATAATTTCTTCCTTTTGTTGTTCATTATCAACAGGAATCATTATTTTTTGTAATGGTTGACGCACTTTTATTTTTTCTTTAGCTCTTAATGATAATACTAAAGAAGAAATAGTTTGCGCATTCTCCATTTTACGCTCCAAGCTTTTATTAATGTAGCTTTCATCGTATTTAGGAAACTCCGCCAAATGTACACTTTCAACGTTTTCTTTTTGTGTTACCTGTGTTAAGTCTTGGTAAAGTCTGTCCATATAAAATGGTGCTATTGGCGCGCCTAATTTGGCCAAGGTTACCATACAGGTGTATAATGTTTGGTAAGCCGAAATCTTATCGGCTTGGTAATCGCCTTTCCAGAAACGTCTTCTACTTAAACGTACGTACCAGTTACTTAAGTATTCTTGTGTGAATTCTGAAATGGCTCTTGCTGCTTTTGTTGGTTCGTACCCGGCATAGAATTCATCTACTTTTTTGATTAGCGTATGAAGTTCTGATAAAATCCAACGATCCAATTCTGGACGTTCTTCTAAAGGAATATCGGCTTCTTCGTATTTAAAGCCATCTAGATTAGTATATAAACTGAAGAAGGAATAGGTGTTGTAGAGTGTTCCGAAGAATTTACGTTTTACTTCTTCTACACCATCTAAATCAAACTTTAAATTATCCCAAGGATTGGCATTACTTATCATATACCAACGCGTAGCATCAGCACCATAGTTTGATAAGGTTTCAAATGGGTCGACAGCATTGCCCAAGCGTTTGGACATTTTTTGTCCGTTTTTATCTAGTACCAAACCATTTGATACCACATTTTTATACGCTACCGAATCGAAAACCATCGTTCCTATAGCGTGAAGTGTATAAAACCATCCTCTAGTTTGATCTACGCCTTCGGCAATAAAATCGGCTGGATACGAGGTGTGTTCATCTATTTTTTCTTTGTTTTCAAACGGATAATGCCATTGCGCATACGGCATACTTCCAGAATCGAACCACACATCAATTAAATCGGCTTCGCGTTTCATTGGTTGCCCCGATGGTGACACCAAGGTAATTTGGTCAACAATGTTTTTATGCAAATCTAACGTGGCATAGTTTTCGTCGCTCATATTGCCTACTTCAAACTTTTGGAAGATATCGGCCTTCATCATTCCTGCCTCAACGGCTCGTTGCATTTCGGATTTTAATTCTTCAACCGAACCGATACAGATGTCTTCTTTACCGTCTTCGGTTCTCCAAATTGGCAACGGAATACCCCAATAACGTGAGCGTGATAAGTTCCAATCGTTGGCATTGGCCAACCAATTACCAAAACGCCCTGTTCCTGTAGCTTTTGGTTTCCAGTTGATGGTGTTGTTTAATTCCACCATACGCTCTTTAACATCGGTTACTTTTATAAACCAAGAATCTAATGGATAGTAAAGAATAGGCTTATCGGTACGCCAACAGTTTGGATAACTGTGCTTGTATTTTTCAACCTTAAAGGCTTTGTTTTCTATTTTAAGTTTGATGGCTAATTCTACATCAACCGATTTTTCAGGTGCTTCGCCATCGTTATAATATTCGTTCTTGACATATTTTCCAGCAAACTCACCCATTTCTGGACGGAATTTCCCTTGTAAATTCACTAACGGCACTAAATTATCATTCTCATCTTTCACTAACATTGGTGGTACTGGCGGATTGGCTTGTTTTGCCACCAAAGCATCGTCGGCACCAAAGGTTGGCGCGGTATGAACGATTCCTGTACCATCTTCTGTAGTCACGAAATCTCCAGAAATAACACGAAACGCATTCTCAGGGTTATCGTTTGGCAGGGCATACGGCAATAATTGTTCGTATTTAATCCCTACTAAATCGACACCTTTAAATTCTTTTAAAATACGATATGGTATTTTCTTATCTTCTTTAGTGTAGTTAGTTATATCTGCTTCACTTTCAGCTTCAACATATTTTCCTGTAAATTGTTTGCCTACTAATGGTTTTCCAACGACTACTTTTATAGGCTCGAACGTGTATTGGTTAAATGTTTCTACCAACACATAATCTATTTTTGGGCCAATGGTTAAGGCTGTGTTACTTGGTAACGTCCAAGGGGTTGTCGTCCAAGCTAAAAAGTGAATATCGCCTAGATTTTGCAGAAAATCAGGTAATGTATTTTGTACAGCTTTAAATTGCGCTACAACCGTGGTATCGGTTACATCTTGATAGGTTCCTGGCTGATTTAACTCGTGTGAACTTAATCCGGTTCCTGCTTTAGGTGAATATGGCTGAATGGTATAGCCTTTATACAGTAAGTTTTTGTTGTAAATCTGTTTTAACAACCACCAAACGCTTTCCATATATTTGGGTTCGTAGGTTACATACGGATCGTCCATATCTACCCAATATCCCATTTTTTCGGTAAGGTCGTTCCAGATATCGGTATAACGCATTACGGCTTTTCTACACGCTTCGTTGTATTCTTCTACAGAAATGGTTTTCCCAATATCTTCTTTGGTAATCCCTAATTCTTTTTCTACACCAAGCTCAACAGGCAACCCATGAGTATCCCAACCTGCTTTACGCTTTACTTGATAGCCTTTCATGGTTTTATAACGTGGAAAAATATCTTTGATAGCTCGTGCTAAAACGTGATGAACACCAGGCAACCCATTGGCTGAAGGTGGTCCTTCAAAAAACACGAATGGCTTATTGCCTTCGCGAGAGGTTACACTTTTTTCAAAAACATTGTTCTCTTTCCAATATTCTAAGATGTCTCCTGCCACTTTTGGCAAGTCAAGACCTTTATATTCAGGGAATTTTTTACTCATTATATCATTAATTCTAATCGACCTGCGAAATTAATGATTTTTAAGTAAATAGGACTGTAGAATTGGCGTAAATTAAACCAGAATTCCAACCAAATCTTCTACTTTAGAAATAAGTTGAATCGTAATTTTAGTGTTTTTAAGGGAAATTTTATTGTATTTGGACACAAAAATGGTTGAAAACCCAAGTTTTTCGGCTTCTAAAATGCGTTGTTCCACACGTTGTACTGGGCGGACTTCGCCAGACAAACCAACCTCGGCAGCAAAACAATAATTACTGGGTAAAGCTTCATCTTCATTAGACGATAAAATGGCTGCGACCACAGCCAAATCGATAGCAGGATCGTCAACCGTGATACCTCCTGTAATATTTAAAAACACATCTTTAGTACCTAAACGAAACCCAGCACGTTTTTCTAATACCGCCAACAACATGTTTAGCCGTTTAGCATTAAATCCTGTGGCGCTACGTTGTGGCGTACCATAAACAGCTGAGCTAACTAGCGCTTGAACTTCTATCATTAACGGGCGCATTCCTTCTAGCGTTGCTGCTACAGCATTTCCGCTAAGTTCGCCATCTTTTTTTGAGATTAAAATTTCGCTAGGATTAGTTACTTCTCGTAATCCTGAACCTTGCATTTCGTAAATTCCTAATTCGTTGGTAGAACCAAAACGGTTTTTGTTTGCTCGAAGAATTCTAAACACATGATTTCTATCGCCTTCAAACTGCAAAACGGTATCGACCATATGTTCTAAAATTTTTGGCCCAGCTATATGTCCATCTTTCGTGATATGACCAATAAGCACAACCGGCGTTGCAGTTTCTTTGGCAAATTTTATGAGCTCGGTAGTACATTCCTTTATTTGTGAAATACTTCCGCTGGAGCTTTCAATATAATCGCTATGCAAGGTTTGAATAGAATCGACCACGACAATATCTGGTTCTAATGCTTCAATTTGCCTAAAGATATTTTGGGTTTTGGTTTCTGTTAAAATGTAACAGTTATTGGTTTTAGGATTAATACGTTCGGCGCGCATTTTTATTTGCTTTTGGCTTTCTTCACCAGAAACATAAAGGGTTTTGAACGGTAATTTTAAAGCTATTTGAAGTAGCAGCGTACTTTTCCCTATACCGGGTTCGCCTCCTAATAGTGTTAACGACCCTGGAACTAATCCGCCACCAAGTACGCGGTTAAATTCGGTGTCTTCTGTATTAAACCGAATATCCTCGGTCGTATCAATATCACCTATTTTAAGCGGTTTGGTTACACGCTTTTGGGGTCCCGAAGTATTATTGGTCTTCCAATCGCTTTTTTCAGGTTTTTGTACAACTTCTTCAACAATAGTATTCCATGCTTTACAAGCCGTACATTGTCCTTGCCATTTTGAAAATTGACTGCCGCAATTTTGACAAAAAAAGGTGGTTTTTACTTTAGCCATTAATATCCAAAATCTGCTTTAATTCGATCTGCTCTTTCCAATACTTCGTCTTTGGTAATACCGCCAAGTTCTTCTAAAACATAAGCTGATTGGTATGTTTTCATGGCTTTTTTAGGTTCGTTGGTTTCTTCGTAAAAACGCGCTAAATAATAACTTCCTAAAATGGCTTCGGGATATTCTTTTCTAGCTAATTTACCAAGCGCTTCGTAGTATTCGTATTGCTCGTTTTTTTCGATGGCTGCTGAAATGGCTCTAAAATCGTTAACTAAAATTTGCTTTTCTATACCAAAAAGATCTTCAATCATTTGGTATTTTTCTTCTAAATATTCAACAGGAGAAGATTCAAGTTTTAAAATGGTTTCTTTATATTCTTTCTTGCTTATAGGTTGGTAAACAAAGAAGGTCTTCATTAAGGCGTCTGGAATAGCATATGCCGGGACGGCATAATGTGTTGGATCTTCGAAATTGCGATAATTGTATAAGATGTTTTTGTTTTCTAATTTGTTTATTTCGGCATCTAATGTTCCAGTTACATCTTTAATATGACTAACATCGTTTTTTGAAGATGCTAAATAGTAAAAAATCTTAGATTCTACTTTTTGTAACTTCTCTGGAATATAGCTAATCATATCTGGTGCCAAATCTGGCGATAATACTACATATCCTTGAAATAACGGCTGTCCTTTAAGTAAGTAATAGTTTATAAAATTTGCTGTTTCTCCATGCCCAACAGCCATTTTAAAGTTTTCTGTTCTGTAGTTTTTTTCCAAATAAGGCACTAATTCCATTCCAATAAACTCGAAAAAACTTACGCCTGTTTCAACTGGCAGGGAATTTTGTTCGGAGTATAAACAATCGTCATATCTTTTATCTAGTTGATTAATTCCAACTACAATAGCTTCGGGCATGTCATCCCAATAGGAATAATAATCGACATTTCCTGCTACAACTTCAAACATATAATCGCCGTCAAAGACAATAATAAGCGGGTAGCTTTTATCGGTATTATCACTATATCCTCGTGGTAATTGTATTTTTAATTCGCGTTCTTCTCCTAATTTTTCAGAGAAAAGCATTTGATAATCAACTTGTGAAAAGGTAAATTGTGTACTACATACAAGCACTAAAATATAGATTAGATTTTTCATTTTTATCTTGGTTATATGATATGGCAAGATAAAAAAATAAAGTATAGATTGGAAGTGATTTAAGCCTTGTTAACGGCTTGTTTTAGGTTTGGCAGACTGCTTTTTGTTGTAAAATGGTAAAAATACTAATGATATCCCTCCTAACAAGACAAGCATTATGGTTTGCGAAGACCACATGATCCATCCAAACGCACGACTTGGCTCTTCGGGTAAACTAAACAATAAAAAGGCAATTACCACGGCTTCTGGATAAGACCCAACACCGCCATTTGTTGCTGCAATGCTAAAAGTGGCTGTAATAAAACCAACTAAAATAGCTGAAAAAGGTATGGGTTGGATCTCTTCAATTGAAAATGATGTTACATAAAACATAAGTATATACATGGTCCAAATAAACAATGTATGAAAAATGAACGCCCATTTATGTTTCATTTTAAAAATACTTAAAACACCTTCTATTAAACCCGCTACAAACCCTCTTACTTTAATAGCCAATTTAGAGGTGCTTTTTTTAAAGTAAACTACCATAAAACCTCCTAAAATAATTAGGATGAACAACCCTAAAACAACTTTTTTAGGATTGAATTTGTCAATAAGTAAGTTGTAAATGAAGTCGAATTCTAAAAGTAGCGTAACGGCAATGATAAGTAATAAAACAATCATATCGGCAACACGTTCAGATACAATGGTTCCTATACTTTTTTCAAAAGGAACTTTCTCGTAGTTAGTTAATACAGTGGCTCGTGTTACCTCTCCAGCTCTGGGAATGGTATAGTTTATTAAGTACCCAGAAAACACTGCCATAGCACTGTTTAAAAACTTAGGCTTATACCCAAGTGGCTCTAATAAGTATTTCCAACGATACGCTCTAGAGAAATGACTTAAAACACCAAAAAACACACCAACAATTACCCATAAGTAATTGGCATTTTTAAAGTAACTAATAAGTGTTGAGATAGATATTTTAGAAAGTGAATACCAAACTAAAACCACTCCTAAAAGAAGTGGCAATAAAAGCTTAATTAAACGCTTGGCTTTACTATTCACATGCTATTTTAATAAGTTAGTAGCCTCGTCTGGAAAAACAAGTGATGGTTTAAAGGTTTTAGCTTTTTCAATATCCATAAAACCATAAGTAATTAAAATTAACACATCTCCAACGGCTACTTTTCTTGCAGCAGCACCGTTTAGCGTAATTTCACCGCTATTTCTTGGTCCAGGAATAGCATAAGTTTCAAGGCGTTCGCCATTGTTATTATTTACAATTTGAACTTTCTCACCTTGTATAATGTTGGCAGCATCCATTAAATCTTCATCTATAGTTATACTACCAATATAGTTAAGATCTGCGCCGGTACATTGTACTCTATGTATCTTCGATTTTACTACTTGTATTTGCATGGTGCAAAGATAATTAATTTAGGGCTATATTATCAATCAGTCTAATATTATCTGCATATACTGCTATAAACGCCCTATATTGTTTTTGTTTTGATTTACGTTTTACTGGCAATAAGGTTTCAGCATCAGCTATAGTGAAATACTCAAGCTCGAGCAACTCATGCTTTTCAAACTGATTTTCAACCCATTCCACTACTACTTTAGCACTTTTTGTGCCAAACTTTTCTTTGGCAGACATTAGCGTTTTATAAATAAAAGGCGCAGCAGTTTTATATTCTGGTTTAAGCCTAATATTTCTTGAGCTCATAGCTAAGCCTGAAGACTCTCGAAGAATATCGCAACCTATAATATTTACAGGAATTTTAGCAATGTGAACAAGTTTTTTTATAATAAGTAATTGCTGATAATCTTTCTTTCCAAAATAAGCGTTGTCTGGTGTTATAATTTCAAAAAAACGCTTAACTACTGTAGCTACACCATTAAAATGGCCTTCTCTAAACCTACCTTCCATGGCTTGGTCAAGTCCATTAAAGTTAAATTTATCTGATGCGACCTTTTCTTGGTAGATATCATCGACAGATGGCGCATACACATAGATACACTCTGACAAAGAAGACAATAACTCAACATCAGCATTTAAATCTCTAGGGTATTTTTTTAAATCCTCTTGGTTATTAAACTGCGTTGGATTAACAAAAATACTTACAAACACTATGCAATTTTGCTTTAATGCTGCTTCTATTAAAGATAAATGCCCCTCATGAAGCGCCCCCATTGTAGGTACAAAACCTATGGTTTTCCCTGTTGCTTTTAAGTCTTTAACAACATAAGCAACTTCTTCTCTATTATAAAAAATTTTCACAATTAATAAAAAATTAACGCGTGCAAACTTAAGATTTTACGGTTAATTTGCATAAATTTTTGTAATTTTGCGTGTTTTTTATTTTGAATTTCAAAAGCAATATAATTTATGAAAGATAAGAGGATATTGTATGTATCATCTGAAGTAGTTCCTTATTTACCAGAAACCGAAATTTCTTCTATGTCGTTTGAAGCACCTCGTATGGTGAATCAACAAGGCGGTCAAATTAGAATCTTCATGCCTCGATACGGCAACATTAATGAAAGAAGACACCAATTACACGAAGTTATAAGGCTTTCCGGAATAAATTTGGTAATCAACGATTTAGACATGCCTCTTATTATCAAAGTTGCCTCTATTCCTAAAGAACGTATTCAAGTTTATTTTATAGATAACGATGAGTATTTTAAAAGAAAAGCTACTTTAACAGATGAAGATGGTAATTTGTTCCCAGACAACGATGAACGCGCCATATTTTTTGCAAAAGGTGTTATTGAAACCGTTAAAAAATTAAATTGGGCACCCGATATTATTCATGTTCATGGTTGGTTAGCTTCTTTATTACCACTTTACCTAAAAGAATATTACAAAGGCGAACCTTTATTTAATGAAAGTAAAATTGTTACATCAATATACAATCAAAGTTTTGATGGCACGTTAAATAAAGACATGCAGAATAAAATAAAGTTTGATGATATTGAGGATGATGCCATTAAAGTTTTAGAAAAACCAACATACAACAACATCATGAAATTAGCCATAGACTATTCTGATGCTTTAATTGTTGGGTCTGAAGAAATTCCAGAAGAAATCACTCAGTATCTTGACGACTCTCAAAAACCTGTATTGGAATATAAAACCAAAGATGAATTTGGCGAGGCCTACACAGAGTTTTACAACACTAAGGTTTTAGGTTAACAACTCTTGTTAATTTATACCACAAAAAAATACTATGAAAAAGTTTACCCAAATATTAAAACCTGTATTAGCATTAGTAATACTTGCTATTACATTTATTGCTTGCGACAAAGATTACACCTCACTTGAAAGCGATATTCAAGGTGTTCAAAACTTTGATGTTGTTACAGAAAAATTTCCTGTAACAGCTTACAATCAAAAAATGGGACCTGTACAAACAGATAACCTTAGTTCTAACTTACTTGGTGTTTACGACGATCCTATTTATGGAAAAACAACAGCAAGTATTGTAACACAACTAGTACCAACATCCAATAATTATAATCCAGATTTTGGAGAAAATCCGCAAGTTGAATCTGTTATATTAAACATACCTTATTACAGTACAAGAATAGAAACAGATAATGAAGGTAACTCAACTTACAAACTAGATTCTTTATTTGGAACAGAACCCATAAAAATTTTCATTTATAAAAATGATTATTTCTTAGCAGATTACAATTCGGAAAGTGATTTTTCTGAAGATGAAAAATATTACTCAAACGCCAACCAAACAATTAACTTTGATAGTCATAATGCTGAATTACTATATAAAAATGAAGACTTTTTACCAAACGCCTCAGAGCATTTAATCGAAGTTTTAGATGAAAATGGCGATGTTGTCGAAACCAATAGATTAACACCTAGCTTAAGAGTTCACTTAGAAGACCTTCCCGAAGAAAATCCAAATCCTTTTTTTTGGCATGAACTCTTTTTTCAAAATCAAGACTCTCCAGTATTAAGTAATGCTAATAATTTTAAAAATTTCTTTAGAGGCTTATACTTACGTGTTGAACCTGTAAATGATGATGGATTATCTTTCATGCTTGATTTTAACAATACCTCTGCATCTCTTACATTACTTTACACCAATGACGATTCTGCCCCTAATGAGCTACTCGACTACACTATGAGATTTGCTAATGTTAATAGATTAAACTTATTTGAAAACGACCCTAGTAATACCATAATCGAAAATGCAGCAAACAATGCCAACCAAATAGATGGCGATGAAACGCTTTACTTAAAAGGCGGCGAAGGTGCTTTTGCAGTTATAGACCTTTTTGCTGGAGAAGATAATAATGGTGTTGAAGATGGTGATGGGCTTTCTGATAATTACGAGGCTTTTTTGGCTTCATTTATAGATGAAAGAGGTCACGCAAAAAAACTTATAAACGAGGCAAGCATTACTTTTCATGTCGATCAAACAATTGTAAATGGTAAGGAACCAGATAGAGTTACTTTGTACGATTTAAAAAACAATGTTCCTATTGCCGATTATTATTACGACACCAACACCAATAGTGTAAACCCTCAATACTCGAGAAATCAATTTTCTAGAGTTTTGGAACGAAATGAAAGCAATGAAGGAGTAAAATATAAAATTAGTGTAACAGAACACTTAAACAATATAATTCACAGAGACTCCACAAATTTAAAGTTAGGATTATTCGTTACAACAAACATAGAAAACACAACTATTTCAGATGTTTTAAACGAAGATTATACCGTATCTAACGGTACTGTTCTATCACCAAGAGGAACCGCAATATATGGTAGTAATACCAATGTTCCTGAAGATAAAAGATTACAATTAGAAATAAATTACACAGACCCTAATCAATAAAATTTATGTGCGGAATTGTTGGCTACATTGGTAAAAGAGAAGCTTACCCTATAATTATAAAAGGGCTTAAGCGACTTGAATATAGAGGTTATGATAGCGCCGGTATTGCATTATACGACGGCAACAACATAAAACTTTGTAAAACCAAAGGCAAAGTAGCCGACTTAGAGCAAAAAATACAACAAGAAATATCAACCGATGGAACCCTCGGAATTGGCCATACAAGATGGGCAACACATGGTGTCCCTAACGATGTAAACTCACATCCGCACTATTCAAATTCTGGGAACTTAGTTATCATTCACAATGGTATTATTGAAAACTACGACGCCCTAAAACAAGAGCTCATTAAAAGAGGATATTCTTTTAAATCTGACACAGACACCGAGGTTTTAGTTAACCTTATTGAAGATGTCATGAAACAAGAACATATTAAACTTGGCAAAGCCGTACAAGTTGCCTTAAACCAAGTTGTAGGAGCTTACGCCATTGCTGTTTTTGATAAAAACAAACCTAACGAAATAGTTGTAGCTAGACTTGGTAGCCCATTGGCTATTGGTGTAGGTGACGATGAATTCTTTATCGCCAGCGATGCTTCACCATTTATCGAATACACCAAAAATGCCATTTATTTAGAAGATGAGGAAATGGCCATTGTAAGACGTGGTAAAGACGTTAAAATTAGGAAAATTAAAGACGATTCTTTAGTCGATCCTTACATGCAAGAGTTAAAGCTTAACCTTGAACAAATTGAAAAAGGCGGCTACGAGCATTTCATGCTTAAAGAAATTTATGAGCAGCCCAGAGCTATTCTTGATACGTTTAGAGGACGCTTAAAAACAGACCAAGCCATTATTAAAATGGTTGGTGTTGAGGATAACATGAAAAAATTCCTGAATGCCAACAGAATTATTATTGTAGCTTGCGGAACATCTTGGCACGCTGGCTTAGTTGCCGAATATATTTTTGAAGATTTAGCAAGAGTTCCTGTTGAAGTGGAATATGCCTCAGAATTTAGATATAGAAACCCTGTAATTACCGAAAACGACATTGTTATTGCAATCTCACAATCGGGTGAAACAGCCGACACCTTAGCTGCCATTAAATTAGCAAAATCAAAAGGCGCTTTTGTTTTTGGTGTTTGTAATGTTGTAGGGTCATCTATTGCTAGAGAAACCGATGCAGGAGCATACACACACGCTGGACCAGAAATAGGTGTCGCTTCAACCAAGGCATTTACAACCCAAATTACCGTTCTAACTCTCATGGCTCTTAGATTAGCTAGAGCAAAAGGCACAATTTCTAGTTCCGATTACAGACATCATCTAATCGAACTTGAGCTTATCCCTGAAAAGGTTGAAAAAGCTTTACAATCAGATAATAACGTAAAAGCCATTGCAAATATTTATAAAGACGCTAAAAACTGCCTATATTTAGGTAGAGGCTATAACTTCCCCGTAGCTCTTGAAGGCGCTTTAAAACTAAAGGAAATTTCATATATCCACGCCGAAGGCTATCCTGCTGCCGAAATGAAACACGGCCCTATTGCTTTAATCGATGAAAACATGCCTATTGTAGTTATTGCTACCAAAAAAGGGCATTATGAAAAAGTGGTAAGCAATATACAGGAAATAAAGTCTAGAAAAGGTAAAATTATTGGCGTTGTTACCGAAGGAGATACACATGTTAAAGAACTTGCAGACCATGTTATCGAAATTCCTGAAACACTAGAGTCTTTATCACCATTACTTACTACAATTCCATTGCAATTACTTTCTTATCATATAGCAGTCATGTTGGGTAAAAATGTAGATCAACCTAGAAATTTAGCTAAGTCTGTAACGGTGGAGTAATCACGAACGGGACAACATTCAGTTACGGTGGAGTAATTTTTTGAAAAAATTATCATTTTACATTAAATCTGTAATTAATTGACAATTACACATTTTAACCTGCTTTAAATTATCAAAATCTATTATGCACGCATAATTTTTTGAGAAAAATGCATATTTTTTTTATAGATTTATATATATTGCTTTATTATTAATTAACTAAACTAAAAAATGAAATCATTATTTTCACTATTTCTGTTCTTTGCTGGCATCACAATTTATGCCCAAACTACAGTTACTGGTTCAGTTGTGGATGACAGCTCCCAACCTATTCCTGGAGCCAATGTTATCATTCAAGGAACCTCGTCTGGTACTATGACTGACTTTGATGGAGCATTCTCTTTAACAGTTGATAAAGAACCACCTTTCACGCTTAAGGCAAGTAGCATAGGGTTTGAGTCGGCTACTATAGAAGTAACTTCAAACAATCAAAACGTTTCTTTTGTCCTTAATGAAGGGACTTCTTTAGATGAAGTCGTTATTTCGGCATCAAGAACGCCTGAACGTATTTTCGAATCTCCTGTAACAGTAGAGCGTTTTGGACTTAAAGAAATTAAAAACACAGCTTCTGCAGATTTTTACGACGGTTTAGAAAACCTTAAAGGCGTAGATATCAACACCAATAGTTTAACCTTCAAATCAGTTAACACACGTGGGTTTGCCACATTTGCTAATACACGCTTTATGCAGTTAGTAGACGGTATGGATAACTCTACACCAGCGTTAAACTTCCCTATTGGTAACCTAGTTGGTATGAATGAAACCGATATTCAGAGTGTCGAGCTTCTACCTGGTGCTGCTTCTGCATTATATGGAGCAAATGCCTTTAATGGTATTTTATTTATGAGAAGTAAAAACCCTTTCGATCATCAAGGTATTAGTGCTTACCACAAACAAGGTATCACCTCTCAAGATGCCGCTGGAGACAATACATATAGAGATTCAGGTATAAGAATGGCTTATAAGTTTAGTGATAAATTTGCGGCAAAAGTCAATTTTGGATGGTTAAAAGGAACCGACTGGATGGCAAACAATATGCAAGGAAAACCTGGGACAGGAAACTCTAGAGCCTCATTAAATTATGACGGTTACAATGTTTATGGTGATGAGGTGTCTACAAATATTAGAGATGCAGCTGGAGGTTTAGGCATTGTTCCAAATGTAGACGTGAGTAGAACTGGGTATAATGAAGCCGATTTAACCGATTACAATGCCGAAAGTATTAAAGCCGATTGGGGATTATATTATCGCCCAATGGGAGACGATTTAGAGATTCAATACATAGGTAAAATAGGAACAGGATCTACCATTTATCAAGGAACTAACCGCTATTATATTGATGGCTTTACGCAACAACAACACAAATTAGAAGTAAAAAACGACAACTTTTTTGTAAGAGGTTATGTAGTTGCCGATAAAGCTGGAGATTCTTATGACATGGTATTTACGGGTATTAACATTAACCGTGCTTGGAAGAGCAATGAACAATGGTTTAGCGAATATATTAACACCTATGTGGGAGCTACTTTAGGAGGTGCTACAGACGAACAAGCACATGCTGCAGCGAGAAATCAGGCTGAGTCTGGACGTTTAGAACCAGGAACGCCAGCTTTTCAAAGAACATTTAATCAAGTTATTGCAGATCCTGATTTTAGCAGGGGTTCACAATTTAAAGATGCTTCAAAATATTATCATGCCGATGCTAATTATAACTTTAGTCACTTATGGGATGTTGTTGAAGTACAAGTGGGAGGGTCTTTTAGACAATATAGCTTAAATTCTTCGGGAACTATTTACACCGATTACGATGGCAACATCGATTATAACGAATTTGGTGTTTACACCCAATTACAAAAACAATTAGATTTAAACGAATCTTTAAAACTTAAGCTAACAGGATCTATCCGTTACGATAAATCAGAATTTTTCGATGGTTTTGTATCACCAAGATTATCAGCCGGTGTTACACTTAACGAAGACCATAATATTAGAGCTTCTTACCAAACAGGATTTAGAAACCCTACCACCCAAGATTTATTTATTGGATTAGATGCTGGTCGTGCCATATTAGTTGGTTCTGCACCTGATAATTTAGAACGCTATGTAAGGCCTCATGACTCAAATACAACTGGTGAACGAATTTACCAAAGTGGTTCTGCTGCTTATAATAACTCCTACACCTTATCATCAGTTTTAGCATTTGAAGCTGCGAGAAAAAATGGAGCGACCGTTAATGAAGCTTCTTCGTTATTAGAAATTGGTAATTCTGAAATTGTTAAGCCAGAAAAAGTAACCTCTTTCGAAGTGGGTTACCGTGGTAAACTAGACAGAACTATCGTAGATTTAAGCGTATATTACAATAAATACCAAGATTTTATCTCTGGTGAAAATGTAGCTGCACCACTTATAGGTGATGTTGGTACTACTGATGCTATAAATTCTGTTGATGTTAATGACTATGTGATCTACCAAACCTATACTAACTCACCAGCCGATGTAAATGCCTTTGGTGGATCAGTTGGCGTATCAACAAAAGTACTTAACAACTTCGATTTAAGTGCTAACTACACTTACTCTAAACAAGATTTTGATGAAGACAAATATCCTGACTTTAGAACAAACTTTAACACACCAGAACACAAAGTGAAATTAGGTTTAGGTAACACCGATGTATTTAAAAACTTCGGATTTAATGTGGCTTGGAGATGGAGCGACCATTACAAATGGCAAGCTACATTTGGTGATGGAGAAATTCCAGCATACCACACCTTAGATGCACAAATTAACTACAGAGTACCTTCTATTAAATCATCATTTAAAGCAGGTGCAACTAATATATTAGGTGACGAATACTTTACAGCTATTGGTACAGGTTACATTGGTTCAATGTACTATTTATCATGGACAATTAACAACCTATAAAAAATTATGACAATGAAAACGTTAAAATACATTTTACTATCCACAGTACTAACAGGCTTTGTTGCTTGTAGTAGTGATGACGATAGTTCTAGCATGAACGAACCATTACCAGCTCTAACAGCTGGTGAAGCCGATTTTTCTAAATATGTTGCCGTTGGTGCATCTTTTTCAGCTGGCTTCACAGATAACGCCTTGTTTATTGCAGGTCAAAATAACTCCTTTCCAAATATGCTATCGCAAAAATTTGCTATGCTAGGTGGTGGTAGTTTTAATCAACCATTAATGAATGATAATATTGGTGGGTTTTTAGCAGGTGGCATGTTAGCGGCAGCTCCTAGACTTTATTTTGATGGAGAGGGTCCTGTTGTACTTCCTGCTACACCAACAACAGAAATTACAACACCAGTTACTGGTCCCTTTAATAATTATGGTGTTCCAGGCATGAAAAGTTTTCATATGGGTATTGCAGGTTATGGCACTTTAAATCCATATTTTGGTAGAATGGCTTCAAGTGCTTCGGCTACCGTTTTAGGAGACGCTGCTGCACAAGGCCCTAGCTTTTTCACACTATCAGAAATTGGAGGAAACGATGTTTTATCTTATGCAACATCTGGCGGAACAGGTGTTGACCAAACAGGTAACATGGACCCTAATACATATGCAGGAAACGACATAACAGATCCTACTGTATTTGCCGCTTCATTCTCTGCAGCTATAGATGCCTTAACAGCTAATGGTGCAAAAGGTGTAGTTGCTAATGTCCCTTATATTACAAGTTTAGCACATTTTACAACTGTTCCACATAATCCATTAGAGCCTTCAAACCCAGATTTTGGTCCACAAATACCAACATTAAATATGATTTTTGGGGCTTTAAATGAAGTGTATGTTGCTTTAGGACAACCTGAACGAGCTATTGTATTTTCAGAAACAGAAGCTAGTGCCGTAGTTATTAGAGATGAAAGTTTAGCTGATATATCAGCTCAAATTACAGGCGCTTTAATGGCTAGCCCAACCTTTCCTGCTTTTATAGGACAATTTGGTCTTCCACCATCTGCTGCTCCACTAGTGGCTGGTTTACTAGGACAAACTTATGGCCAAACAAGACAAGCAACAGCTGAAGATTTATTTGTATTACCAAGCAGCTCTGTAATTGGTACAGTTAACGAAGATTATGCGACTGCATTAGTTGGTCAAGGGTTACCTCTTGCACTTGCTGGACAATTTGCAATAGAAGGTATTACTCTGCCACTAGAAGACAAATGGGTATTAATACCTAATGAGCAACAAGCTGTAATGACAGCTACCGATGCTTACAATGCAACAATTCAATCTTTAGCTGATGCCAATGGATTAGCTTTAGTCGATTTTAAAGGTATTCTTCAAGAAGCTTCCACAACTGGTCTTTCTTCTGGAGATTTCACATTAAATACAAGTCTTGTAACAGGCGGCTTAATAAGTTTAGATGGTGTACATCTAACTGCAAGAGGTTATGCTGTGATGGCAAATGAGATGATGAAAGCTATAGATGCAACTTATGGTAGTAATTTTGAAGCTTCGGGGAACTTATTAAACGCAGGTAATTACCCAACAAATTACTCACCATCTTTACAATAAGAAATACATTGCAAAAGATAACTAAAACACCTTCAATACGAAGGTGTTTTTTTATGCTTAAAAAAGCCATGAAAAATGACTTTATATTTAAATTAAAAAACATATCTTTGCAGCGCGAAAACTAGATGTGTTTTCAAAGATTTAAATTGCATAATATTAAACATATAAGTAATGTCAAAAGTTACAGGTAAAGTTGCACAAATTGTAGGTCCAGTTATCGATGTTGAATTCGGTTCTGAGGCTGAACTTCCAAAAATTTATGATTCATTAGAAATTAACAGACCTGATGGTTCTACATTAGTACTAGAGGTACAATCTCACATTGGTGAAGATACTGTACGTACTATCGCGATGGACTCATCTGATGGTTTAAGTAGAGGAACCGAAGTTGTTGCAACTGGAGCTCCAATCCAAATGCCAATTGGCGATGATGTTTATGGTCGCTTATTTAATGTAATTGGTGATGCTATTGATGGATTAGGTGATTTACCTAAAGCTGGAGACAGCGGACTTCCTATTCACAGGGAAGCACCAAAATTTGAAGACTTATCAACTTCTACTGAAGTTTTATTTACAGGTATTAAAGTAATTGATTTGATTGAGCCTTATGCAAAAGGTGGTAAAATTGGATTATTTGGTGGTGCTGGTGTAGGTAAAACAGTATTAATTCAAGAGTTGATTAATAATATTGCAAAAGGTCACGGTGGTTTATCGGTATTTGCTGGTGTAGGTGAAAGAACACGTGAAGGAAACGACCTTTTAAGAGAAATGCTAGAATCTGGAATTATTAAATACGGTGACGATTTTATCCATTCTATGGAAGAAGGCGGTTGGGATCTTCAAAAAGTTGATAAAGCTTCTATGAAAGATTCTAAAGCAACGTTCGTATTTGGACAAATGAATGAGCCTCCTGGAGCACGTGCTCGTGTAGCCTTATCTGGATTAACTATTGCTGAATATTTCCGTGATGGTGCTGGAGACGGACAAGGAAAAGACGTTCTTTTCTTCGTAGATAATATTTTCCGTTTTACACAAGCAGGTTCAGAGGTATCAGCCCTTTTAGGTCGTATGCCATCTGCTGTAGGTTACCAACCAACATTAGCAACCGAGATGGGTGCGATGCAAGAGCGTATTACATCAACTAAAAAAGGATCTATTACATCTGTACAAGCGGTTTACGTACCTGCAGATGATTTAACGGATCCGGCACCTGCAACAACCTTTGCCCACTTAGATGCAACAACCGTATTATCTCGTAAAATTGCTGAGTTAGGTATTTACCCAGCGGTAGATCCATTAGATTCTACATCTAGAATTCTAACTGCTGATATTTTAGGAGATGAGCACTACGATTGTGCACAACGCGTAAAAGAGTTATTACAACGTTATAAAGAATTACAAGATATTATTGCCATTTTAGGTATGGAAGAATTATCTGAAGAAGATAAATTAGCCGTATCTCGTGCAAGACGTGTACAACGTTTCTTATCACAGCCTTTCCACGTAGCTGAGCAGTTTACAGGTATTCCAGGGGTGTTAGTTGATATTAAAGAAACTATTAAAGGCTTTAACATGATTATGGATGGTGAATTAGATCACTTACCAGAAGCGGCCTTTAACCTTAAAGGAACTATTGAAGAAGCTATTGAAGCTGGAGAGAAAATGTTAGCCGAAGCGTAATTCAATTGATAATTATCAATTGACAATTATCAATTATCAATTATAAAATTATGTATTTAGAAGTTGTATCCCCAGAAGACACATTATTTAGTTCAGAAATAGATTCTGTAGTTGTACCAGGTGTAAATGGTGATTTTCAAATGTTAAATAATCACGCACCTATTGTATCGCTACTAAAAAAGGGAACTATACAAATTCACACACATTCTCAAAATCACTTGGTGATAGATGATTTACATGCCAGTATTGTGCCACAAAAAGCAGATAATAAAGTATTAACTGTTGAAATCACATCTGGAACCATTGAAATGAAAGACAACAAAGTGATTATCTTAGCAGATTAAAGAATAATAAACTTTACCAATAATAAAAAAGCCTGATAATTAATTTATCGGGCTTTTTTAGTTTTTATGTCTACTTTTATAGACATGAAAAATAATGACATTATTGTTTCTGAAAGAAATAGACCATATTGGCAAATTATTCTTGCTTCATTATGTTTTACAGGAGCTTTTGCTATAATACTTTCTTTCATGCTACAATTTTTTATAAATAACACTATCATTCAATTATTTGCAGAACAATTATTTATAAGCTTTTATTTAATTCCTGTAGCCATAGGTTATTCATCACAAAAACGAATTTATATCGATCTTAAAAATTCTAAATTAAAACCCACTTATGAAATAGGCCCTATAAAAATTGGTGCATGGAAAACTATAAAAAACTACGACTATGTTTCTGTGTTTAAACAATTATTAAGTGACGGAAGCTATACCTATCAAGTTAATTTATGGTACAATAGTAATAGACATCTTGAACTTTACGAAAGGCAAAGTATTACCGATGCCTTTATTGTAGGCTTTGAGCTTTCTGAACAGTTAAATATTAACTTATTAAACGCCGTGAAGCATCCCTACGAATGGGTTGATAAAGATAACTGGAAAGAACAATTGTCTTAAAATACTTATTTAACCTCTTTTGTAATGACACCTACTCTTTGAGCGAAAAAAGCTAAATAAATAAAGCATAAAGCAGCAATCCAATAAGAAGGTAATATTCCTATAATATCAGCTAATTTCCCTTGTAAAGGCGGAATTATTGCACCACCTAAGATCATCATAATTAAAAACGCAGATCCTTGTGAGGTGTATTTACCCAATCCTTTTATGCTTAAAGCAAAAATACAAGGCCACATAATAGAACAAAACAACCCACCGCTAATAAAAGCAAAAAGAGCTACATAACCACTAGTAAACATGCCTATTAGCACAGCAACAAGACCTAATAGTCCAAAAATCTTTAAGGTTAGCGCTGGTTTGTCTTTGCCTAAGAAAAATCCGCCTATTTGTATGGCGATACATACTGCAAATAAAAATAAGTTAGACACATTAAATCCTGTAATATAGTTTACAAAAAGCACCACACCAAAAGCCACATAAGGCACTAGGATATATAACCATGTTTTTAGTTTATTAGAAGGATTAAACACTGTTATAGCTCCAGCCCAACGCCCAATCATTAATCCACCCCAATACAAGGAGATTAAAGGCGCTATTTCAGAATCATTCATAGCTCTTAAGCCTAAAGCATTGTAAGAAACACCATCTATCGTATTGGTAGCAAACTTGAGCAATTCACCTAAATTACTCTGAATAGTCACTTCTACGCCTACGTAAGTAAAGATAGCTAACATCCCTAATACAAGTTGCGGAAAACGCATAGCGCCCCATCCTTCACTATTCTTCTTTGCTAAATAGTTAGAGATTAACAAGACACTTACTACAGTAACCAAACCTAAAATGGATAACTTTAAAATAAAATCGTTATTTGGCGTTCCTGTATATTGATCAAAAATAAAATAGAAACATATCACTAGTAAAACCGTCATTATAGATAATGATTTAACTGCATTAGGCGCTTTTATTATTTCTGGATTAGCTTTGGCTTGTGGTAATTTTTTTGAAAAGAAAAATAAGGCTGCCGCTAAAAGGAATAACCCACCAACAGCTAAATAAAGGTATTGAATAGTTGATAATGAAATCTCATGGTTATCTATCATTTGTTTTAATTCGGCTCCCGTTTTTGGTGTAGAACCAAATAAAATAAGCGCAATAACAATCGGGCCTATGGTTGTTCCAAAAGAGTTCACACCTCCTGCCAAATTTAAACGATGCGCTCCTTTCTCTGGATCGCCTAAAGCAATGGCAAATGGATTGGCTGCTGTTTGCTGTAAAGAGAACCCTAAACCAACAACAAACAACGCAATAAGCACATAATAAAACACATTAGAATCGCCAGGACTAGCACCATTAATAGCAGGAAACATGGCTACTGCTCCTAAACAACTTAATAACAAACCGTAGATAATGCCATTTTTATATCCCCAACTATTCATAATATCTTTACCTAATGTATTCGATACAACAAACAGGAACAAAGCTCCAAAATAGTAAGCCCCGTAAAACGCAAAGTCTACTAGTTGAGATTGAAACTGATCGATATTGAAATAAGTTTTACAAAAAGGTATAAATACGCCATTGGACGCTGCAATAAATCCCCAAAAGAAAAACACTGTAACTAACGTATACAGTGCTTTATTGTAGTTTTTTTGTTCGGTCATTCTTTTTAATTTGTTGTAAGATAGTCTTTTTTAATTGATCTCTAATGTTACAGCTTTTTTATAACATTTGTAACAATTCCCCAAATGACAAATTCGTTTTCAGGCGAAATTTTTATAGGCTTATAGTTACGATTAGCTGGTAATAACCAAAGTCCATCTTTTTCTACTTTTAGGCGTTTTACGGTAAACTCACCATCTAAAAAACAAACCGCAATTTTATCGTTTTCAGGTTCTAGGCTTCTATCTATCACTAATAAATCGTTATCATCTAAACCTGCATCTATCATGCTTTGCCCACTAACTCTAGCAAAAAATGTAGCCTCTTTGTTTTTTACTAGCTCTTTATCTAACGATAAACGCTCTTCTTTAAAATCGTCTGCTGGCGATGGAAATCCTGCCGAGATACCAGAATCAAAAAAAATAGCACCTTCACTATTACTAGTATCTGGTAGAAAAAAAGTTAGGTTTGTCGTTTCTTTAGCTAGCATTTTACTGTTATTATTTGGTTGATATTTGTTGTGTATTTTAAAGATAACCGCTCTTGGCGCATTTTCCAAGTGCGTTCTAAATCCTGATTACCTAATTTTATTTTATAATCTTTATACTTTTTGTTTAGCTTATCTATAGCTAACATTAATGGTTTGTGTTTAGGGTTTTCATGCTCAAATAAATGTAATTGATAATTATTATTTGGCACTAATCCCATAACAATAACACCTGCGCGTTTATATTTTATACCAGGTTTAAACATATTTATTGCCGCTTTTACAGCTTGACTACTAATAATTAATGTCGAGTCTGTTGGATATGCTAGATGAATCGTCTTGCTCGTACGATGTTGTTCTGCTTCTTTTTTATGCCTATCGCTGCTTAAAGTTACTAATATCATATAACAACTAGATTGCTGTTTACGCAATTTTTCGGCACAACTTGTGGCAAAAGTAGACACACGTTCTTTAATATTATCTATATCTGAAAACGTATACTCGAAACTTCGTGTTGTAGCAATAGCTCTTTTATTGGTCACTTCATCTAGTTGAATACTTGGAATCCCTTCTAAATCGTTTTTTAACTTTAGTTCTGTTACAGAAAAATTGTTCCTTACCCAATCATTAGGTAATTGCGTAAAATCAAAAGCTGTATTACAGCCTTTTGCTTTTAATCGTTTTGCTAAACGACGACCAATACCCCAAACATCTTCAATTTTAAGCCATTTTAGCGCTTTTATCCGTTTGGCTTCAGAGTTAATTACATACACACCATTTGTTTCATTTGGAAATTTACGCGCTATTTTATTGGCCACTTTACTTAATGCTTTTGTAGGAGCAATACCTACACAGGTTGGAATACCTGTCCATTTTAAAATACGGCGACGCATTTGGGTGCCGTAGTCGTTAAAATCGTAATACTGAAATCCTTTAAATTGCAAAAAAGCTTCGTCTATACTATACACTTCAACATCTGGGGTAAATTGTTTAAGAATACTCATAACCCGGCTACTCATATCGCCATACAACGGGTAATTAGAAGAAAAAACGCGAATGTTGTTTTGTTTACAAAATGCTTCCCATTTAAAAATAGGCGCTCCCATGGGTAATCCTAATGTTTTTGCTTCGTCGCTACGAGAAATAACACAACCGTCGTTATTACTTAAAATAGCCACTGGTTGTCCTTGCAAGTTTGGGTTAAAAACCCGTTCGCAAGATGCATAAAAATTATTACAATCTACCAAGGCATACATAACAGTGAACAATTAGCAATCAACAACACAAATTAAAAAAGAGTTGCCCTAAAATAGGAGAAGATAATAGAAAGATTTTAACAGGCTAACTATTTATTTGTCGAATGTAAAAAGACGAAAGACTTTATAAAATCAATCAGGAACATACTCTAAAATATCTGCTGGTTGACAATCTAATGCCTTACAAATAGCCTCCAATGTTGAAAAACGTACAGCTTTTGCCTTTCCTGTTTTTAATATAGAAAGGTTGGCTGTTGTAATGCCAATAATATCTGCTAGTTCGTTACTTTTCATGCCTCGTTTTTCCAATACAGCATCTAAATTTATTTGTATCGGCATAATTATATGGTTAAATCGTTTTCTTTTTTTATAACATATCCATGAGCCGTAACTCGACCAAAAACAATAAAAAACAGCCCTACAATAATTAACACAATATATAGGTTTTTAGAATCAAAATTCAAATATTGCCAATGTGAAAAATCAAAAGAAAATAGAAGAGGATATAAGCTTGAACAAAACCCTAATATTCCTGAAATAATAAAATATACTCCTGTTGTCTTAAAAAGTTGAGCATGTTTTTCTGAAAAATAATTAGATTTTGATAGTCGATTTAAAATTTTCATCAAATAAAAAACCCCTAAACAGAATAATAAAAACACACATCCTTTAACCAATGCTAATAGCTTAATATAAATGGGCACTCCTTCAGAAGAAAAGTGCCCTAAATGCAAAACATCCTTTTCAAAAACCAATCCTAAAATTGACAACACTACATTCCCTAATAAAGCTATAAGTAATATTGTAAATAGGGTAAAAATTAAAATATTTAATGCTTTCATAATTATATGGTTAAGTTATTTTCTTCTTTCATTTGTTTTGCCGAAGCAAAAGCCTCACTTAAAAACATCATAAAAAGTCCCATAATCAAGAATATCATAAATGTTGAATTTATGTTTATTGAAAACTGGCTAAATAGCACAAGATTTATAAGGAGTTTTAATACGGAAAAACCAAAGGCACACACAATAAATAGTCGGCCTATTTTTTTAAAATTTATTATTACATCATCTGAAAAATAATTGCCATGCGACATGATATCAACCGTTTGTTTTATTAAACGTATCGCGACAAAGTAAATGCCCAATACCGCAATCATGGAAACCACAATTATTAATGTTTCCAAGGTGTCTAGCATACCCAAATCAATTGGTTCCGAATCAAACATATTAACTTGATAGCTTTGATTAGTAAACAGCAAAATAGGCAAGGTTATTATACCAAAGACCAAAGCAATTAACATCAAGTAATAATAAATGTCAATGGCTGTTTTAAGAAGCTTGATAGTTTTCATAAATTATTGTTTTTCGATAACAAATATAAAAAAATTATCGAAAAACAATAATTTTAATCTACAATATCATTATAAGCTTGTTGTAGTTTTTTACCACTTCTTTTATTTCATCTTCATTTAAATGTCCAAAACCAAACCTAATAGCACAGGTGTTTTTATTGTGATATAAAATGGTTTTAGGTAGAAATAAATCATGTTTTTTTGCCTTTTCGGCAAGTTTTACAAGCGATATTCTCGGAGTGAAATGTAACCAAATGGCTAATCCGCCAGAGGGTTTTTGACATTCAATTTTTGTTTGAAATACTTTTTAGGCAATCGCACAAATAATCTAATCGTTGCTTATAAACAGTGCTATTTTTTTTAATTAAGCGGTGTATTTCTCCTTCGGCAATAAGTTCAGATAACATTTGTTTCTGTATTAAATCGCCTTGCTTATCTAATATCTGTAAATAATTTTTAGCTTCATTAATTATATACTCTGGGGCAACAACAAACCCTATTTGAAAACTAGGAAACAACGATTGCCCTAACTTTCCTAAATAAATAACCATACCATGCGCATCGGAACTTGCCATAGGTTGCATGGCAGATCCTTCAAATTGAAAATCGTAATCGTAATCGTCTTCTATAATAGCAAACTTATAAGCTTTTGCTAACTGCAATAGTTTTAAACGTCGCTCGGCACTTAACGTTACCGTTGTTGGATAATGCCTATGTGCACATATGTAAACACATCGTATACTGCCTTTTGTAAAATGTGTTTTAATAAAGTCAACATCCATTCCATAATCATCAACAGGAATGGTTTTTACTGTAGCTCCCGCTTGTTGAAAAATCATGTTAGATTCATAATGACTTAAGATACCTACTAGCACAACATCCTTAGGCTTTATTAATAATTGCGACACAATGTACAGGCTCATTTCGGTACTTCGCGTACTCATAATATTTGCGGGCGTAATGTGAAATCCCCGCGTAGCGTTTAAATAATTGCTTAAATATTTCCCAAAATTATACGATTGCTCTCCTGCTCTATGCCATTTTGAAATTAAACCCGTGCGTTTCATAGAAGCACTATACCACCGTGAAAATTGATGTGTAGGATGTAAACGTAAATCGGGACGCCCATCATTAATACCATAAGTACAGCTTGAAATTCTTGGGTGGAAGCTAAATTAAGTGACGGTTGAAAAGGAAATCCTGCACGCTTTGGATAATCTCTTACATGATCTATCCCATGTACTGTACTTTTATTGTGGCTGTTTTTTTTCTCTGGAAGAAGCACAAAAGTTCCTTTGTTAGGAACAATATCCACCCAACCCTGTGACGCTAATTCTTCGTAACCCGCTACGTGCTGTATTTCTGTTAATAACAACAACTCACTAAATTTACGTGTACCGGTAAGCTGTACCTTCAAGTAAATAACCACGCTGATAGCATTAATAATTTGTTGGGCTATCTGAATGTAAACCGCTGTAGGTTGTGCTTTTTCAAAATAATGACTCGTTTAATAATTTTCAACCGGACTATTCATAGTTTTAAAGCTGGACTATTTTAATGATCCGGAAAGTTACGACTTTT